>NZ_JBIOAG010000041.1:0-16355 GCF_043951795.1 Liberiplasma polymorphum
GATTGATTTCATAAACGTGTTTTATTAGATTACATGAAAAAAAAGTTTAGATAAATCATTGAAATACTCCGGATAATGTTATAAAATACAATTAAGTGGAGGAGATAGTATGATTGTCACGACATTAAACCTAAAAGAAAAGTATAAAGATTATACAGATGTTAATGGTAAGATTAAAAGAGATGTAGATAACGGCATCTTATTTCCACTTGTAAGAGGGATATATGAGACAAATGGTAGCACGGATGGATTCTTGCTTGCTTCATTTATTTATGGCCCCTCATATTTATCTTTTGAGTATGCACTTTCGTTTCATAACATAATCCCTGAAAGAGTCGTTGTCTATACGAACGCGACATTCAACAAAAGAAAAGCTAAGTCATATGAAAATCATTTCGGTCTTTTCACTTATAGAGATGTTCCAAAGGAAGCTTTTCCATTTTTTGTTAAAGCGTACGAAGAAGATACTTATTCGTACTTCATATCTAACCCTGAAAAAGCACTATGTGATTTACTCTACATAAAGCAGCCAGTTAAAAGCATCAAAGAGATAAAAATGTTGCTATTTGAAAATCTCCGAATAAACAAGGAGGCATTTGATCAATTAATCTTTGAAGATATTATATTTTTGTCCAATAAATATACATCTAACAACATTAAGTACCTAATAAAATATATTGAAAGTGAGTATATCAAATGACAATCATTCAGCAAATGATTAATAAGTATAACCCAAAAACATTAGAAGATAAAAAGCATGCAATTAAAGAAGTTTTACAAGAAGTTGTTTTAGCAGGTCTTTCTAAAACTGACTTCTTTACACACGCTGCTTTTTATGGTGGAACCGCTCTAAGGATATTTTATGGGATGGATCGGTTTAGCGAGGATTTGGATTTTTCACTACTTGTAGCAGACGATACTTTTGATATCAATAAATACTTTAGACCAATCAGCGATACTGTAAAATCACTCGGTCTAAATTTTGAAGTATCTAAAAAAGATAAAGCAAACGATTCGAACATTGACACAGCTTTTATTAAAGGTAATACAAGAGAGACACTGATAACTATTTATCCAGATTCAGCAGATTCTAATCGAATCATTAACAACGAGAAAATCATTATAAAATTTGAAGTTGATGTGAATCCACCTATGTATGCGGATACTGAACTAAAATTCCGTTTATTACCCTTTCCGTACCAAGTAAGGGTTTATGACCAAAAGTCCTTGTTTGCAGGTAAAATTCATGCAGTGATTGCAAGAAGTTGGAAGAATCGTATAAAAGGTAGAGACTTGTACGACTATATTTATTATTTGAGTTTAGATACAAAAGTGAATCTAAAACATTTAGAAGCAAGACTTAAACAAACAAAAACAATTGAAGAGGATGTCAAATTAACTAGAGATTTATTAATTGAACTATTAGAAAATAGATTCGATCATATTGACTATGAAGTAGCAAGATCAGATATAAAACCATTTATTAAAAATCAAAATAATCTCGACATATGGAGCAGTGATTTTTTCAAATCAATTACAAAAGATATAAAAGTTGATTTTATGAAAGTCTAGATTAAAACAACTAATGCGAGTGAGGAGGATAATTTTTCATGATTGAAATTAAGAATACTAGTAACTATATGAATAGTGTCAAAAAATTTAACCTATCATTTCGTCAATGGTATAAAACACGGATTGTATTGTTTGGTGGAGTGATTGTTATTTGGTCAGTTGTTTTTTGGCTTTTGAGTGATTTTCTTACAAATGGAGAAGTTTACGATACAATCTTATTGATTATACTTATGGGATGTGGACTATTAATTATTTATGAATTATTAGTGCCTCTTATTTCTTACAGAAAAAGTATAAAACTCTTAAAACAAAGATTTTCTCTAAACAACTCATATGAAGTTATCTATACTCTTAATAAGGATTCATTCGTATTTCCTGAATTAGAGGGAAGCAAGAATAAATATACCACTTCAAGATACGAAAGTTTAAGAAGCATCACATTTAGTGCAAAAGAAAATGCAATTTTGTTTAGGAAAAATTTAAGGCTAGAAACCATTGTTGTTTTATTAGATGATTTAAATGATATGGAAAAGGAACAAGTGTTAACTTTGATTCCTTCTTTGAAATTTAAATAGTGTTAATAATTGAATCAATATGGAAAGAGTGAAGTAAATGCTTCTCTCTTTTACATTGTTAGGTCTGATAAACTGAAATCTTAGTATAATAGAAGACATAAGTTTTCATACGCAATATTTTGGATTTCTTTTACAACATGAACAGATCAGATAGTGACAAGTTGTTTTTGGCATAACAAATATAATCACTGGTGAAACGATGAAGATGTTTTGCAGATAGTTTGCTTTTGGTTAACTATGGTTTATAATCGCAATTGACTGATATTATAAAGAAAGCGAAACAATTCAGCTAAAATATGTTACCGACGTTAAAAAAGTCTGGAATGGGAGAACATAAAATACTTAAAAATATGTTTCCGATACACATTATTTGGCATAAATTCGAGCAATGGCACTAACTCCTCGCACGTTGAAAGTGTCACATTGCTTTCTTTATAAACGGCTTAACAAAGCAATTCAATAATAAAACAAGAAGCATCTAACCACTTCAAATAGGTTTAAATGCTTCATTTTTTGTTTTTTACCTAATGTGGAAACATATCGAAATCAATCTTGAAACATCAAACTATGCTCTAAGCATATATTTTCTTGAGTGTGAGAACATCAATTCTCTAAAAAATTATATCACTACACCTATACAACATTTTTACCAAGTGATCGGGTGTGTAATGGTTTCGCGACTAAAATATTTAAAAAAATATCCTCGAAGACTTGACGTGACCAAATTTTGTGTGATAAGATAATTACGAGGATAAAAATTAAAATATATTAGTCATGAGGTGATATTGTGAATAAACTTCCTTTTCATGTAGATTTAAATAAAGTAGAAATATTAAAAGAACTAAATACTGCAAATCATCACATAGGCGAGTTAAAGGGGATACTAAAAATACTTCCAAATCCTGGAATCGTTTTAAGTTTAATCAATCTAAGTGAGTCAAAAGACTCATCAGCTATAGAAAATATTATTACGACCTATGATGAAATATTCAAGGAGATTGTCTCAAAGAAACCTATTGGAGGAAAACCTAAAGAAGTTATCAATTACAAGCATGCACTGGATCAGGGATTGTTAGTCATGAGACAAAAGGGATTTATCAGCACAAATATGCTATTAGAAATTCAAAATGTCATCGAACCGAATAAAGGTGGAATAAGAAAACTTCCTGGAACAGTGATCATTAACGATAAAACCAATGAAGTTTTACATACACCTCCGCAAAATGAAACAGAGATACGTGAACTCATGCATAATCTTGAATTATTCATTAATCAAAACGATGAAAACGATCCACTCATTCAAATGGCTCTCATACACTTTCAATTTGAAAGTATCCATCCATTTTATGATGGTAATGGTAGAACGGGTAGAATATTGAATATCTTATACTTGGTACTAAAGGAAAAGTTATCTGAACCCGTCCTATACTTAAGTAAGTACATCATGGAAAATAAGAAACAATATTATACTCTCCTAAAAAAATGTAATGAGGATATAGCAAATATTAAAGATTTTGTTATGTATATTTTAAAAGGAATTTCTGAAACTTCTAAAAATACGATTAATCTCATATTAAGAATTAACCAATCTATAGATTTAACAAAAGACATGATGAAAAACCGATTGCCAGATATTTATCGATATGAAATCGTTGAACATTTGTTTTCTTATATGTATACCAAAAATGAGTTCTTCAGAGAAAATTTGGATATATCTAGAGCAACTGCAACAAAGTATTTAAAACTTCTTGAAAAAGAAGGGTTCATTGTTTCTGAACAATTAGGTAAAGAGGTTATCTATAAAAATGTGCAGTTACTAAATCTTATTAAGGAATAAAATCATGAATAAGTCAAAGATTAAAACAGGTTATGGTGTGTTTGGTAAAGCATATGAGTATATGTTTAGAAATGATTTGCATAATAAACACTCAGTTGATCATGCGATATTGAAGAACATGGTTTTTTTAGATGAAGACTCAAAATCATTTCTATATAAAGCCCCACAGCCTGTTTCAAAAGATATCTGCAACCACGTGCTAAGTGAAATTGCGCATAAATTAAAAGGTGAAAATCATCTTGAATCCATTTATAGAACAATTGAATTTGTAAATGGGATTGTTAAAAAATGTGACACGCCATTTGAAGAAATGATTTTCGGAGGGACCGAATTAGAAATCATTAAAAGAGGTAGTGATTGGTGCACAGATATTTCTAGAGTAGGTGCAGCCCTTTTACAGTGCTTAGGTATGCCAAGTAGAATCGCTATATTAGTTAACAAATTTAAAGCCTACCATGGACACCAAATAGTAGAAGTATATCTAGATGGCACATATATGATGTGTGATTTTTTATACGGTGTTATCGCAAGATTAGATCAAAATTACTCTGTTCATGATTTGTTAAACAAACCAGAACTAGTTCATAAAATATATAGCAGTAAAATAGATGATAGTATGCAATTGGACAACATAGCCAGTCTATATAATCTAGCAGCAATATCGGAGTATGATATAAGTAAAAAAAATAACTATCACATTTCGAAACCAAATGAGTATTATCTAAAAATGATGAATCTCATTCAAGATGGCGCTTGGCAAATGAGTGAAGATATAAGTGAGTAATTACACTAATTGAAACTGAAATATGTTACTTTGGTATTTTAGACGTTTTTCAACCATGTAAAGGTAAACATATTTTGGCTGATTTTGATGTTTCTTTAATACACACAAGGTCGATTTTGCAAGCAATATGGTTTTTTCAGCGCATGTTTAAAAGTCTCATATTACTTTCTTTAAAAACGTCATAATAAAGCCATTAATATTATAATATCAGCAGCATTTAACCTCGTTTGAGAGGTTAAATGCTGCTTTTTTTAGTACTATCTTATTACAATGTAATCTATAGATAAATTAGATGTTAACTTATAAAACTTTGTTATATAATTAACCTTGTAGCTTAAGATTAAAGAGGTATGTCATGGTAAATATATTCAGTAAAATTGGTTGGTTTATCAAAGAACAGTGGAAATCATATGTTTTGTTGTTAGTATTACTATTATCAATTTCATCAATATCATTAGCCCCAGCCTATGTTTTGGGGCGTTCTATTGATACGATTGTTTCTGGTCAACTAACACGTGAGGTATTATTAAGACTTGTTATATTATTAACGTTACTTCCAACTGCCCGTTATGGATTAAGTTTTGTGTATAATCACTTATCACAAAAAACAGCACAGTTGTTATCATTTAAAATGAGAAAAAAATATCTTTCTCATTTATTTAATATGGACTCACAGTTTTATGAAACGTATAAAAAAGGGGATTTAATCTCAAGGGTTACATCAGATTTAGATGCAATTACCCAAGCCGCGTCATCAATGCTTGAGGGAATTGTGTTTAATGTTGGAATTATTGTATTTGCGATTATTGTTATGGCAACAACAATCAGTTTACAGTTAACTTTAATCTCTATTACGATTATGCCCATTGGTTTAACGTTACTTAATATTATCCGTAATAAAAAACGTAAGTATATTAAAATTCATCGTGAAATTTATGCGGATATGACTGAGAAGATTTTAGAGTCGGTAGAAGGTCAAAGAGCGATTAGAGCTTACGTTCAAGAAGATAACGATTTAGATAAACAATATGAAGCTATTGATAAAGATATCAATTCATGGCGTTATATTGTAAAGTTTGAAAACTGGTTTAATCCTTTGTTTGAAGTAGTATACGGGATAGCTTATATCTTAGCCTTTTCGTTTGGTGTTTACTTCATCATAAATCAGAGTTTAACCTTAGGTGGATTAATAACCTTTGTAGCGTATATCGCTTTGTTATATGGACCAATCATTTCAATATCCACTATTTTCACACAAATAAACAATGCAACCATATCGGTGGATCGTTTTGATGAAATTATGAAGCAAATTCCCGTGGTTCACGATAATGTGGATTCAAAACCAATTCTTACATTTAATCATATTGGGTTTAAAAATGTGACCTTTAAATATCCATTTGATAAACAACCTGTTATTAAAAACATAACATTTGATATTTATGCTGGACAAACAATTGGAATTGTTGGTCCAACGGGTGCAGGGAAATCGACTTTAATTAGGCAGTTACTAAGGGAATTTAATTGTACAGATGGACAAATTTATATTGATGATGTTTCAATTGAATTATTTAGAATTGAAGATATAAGAAACTTAGTTGGCTATGTCCCACAAATACATATGTTATTTAAAAGGTCTGTAGAAGATAATATTTTGATAGGCAATCCAAAAGCTAATATTGATGCGCTTGATAAAGCGATGAAAATTGCAGATTTTGAGAAAGACTTGCATTTTTTATCACATGATTTATCTACTATGGTTGGAGAATTGGGCTCAACTTTATCGGGTGGACAAAAACAAAGATTATCCATTGCAAGAGCGTTAGTTAAAGATCCCCAAATTTTAATCTTAGATGATTCTTTATCTGCTGTAGACTCAAAAACTGAAGATACGATTATTGGTCACCTTAAAGCGTTTCGAAAAGGTAGAACCAATATTATTGTTGCGCACCGTTTTTCAGCAGTAAGAGATGCGGATATTATTTTAGTATTAGAAAACGGAAACATCACGCAAAAAGGAACACATTTTGAACTGTTAAAAGTCGATGGTTGGTATAAATTCCAATACATTGAACAAACGACGATGAGGTGAGCCATATGAAAACTATGAGAAAAGTATGGCGCTACATTGCTAATTATAAAAAGCTTTTAACCATTACATTGCTTGCAATGTTAATCGTTCAAGCACTAGGTTTTGTTGCCCCTTTAATCATTAAAACAATTTTAGATGATTATATTGTAGGAATTGAACGACCATGGTATGAAGTTGATGAAGCAAATAAACAAGTTGAATATAGTGGTAGGTTTTTCAGTCAGGACTATCCAACGGATCACGCTATATCGATTGTTATTTATCAAGGTGGATATTACCTCGTAGATGAAGTGGTTATAGCAGGTAATAAATCAATAGAAGGTAATGTTTTAACGATTACTGCAATTGATCAAACAGAGCAGATTTATAACGCAACGCCATTAAGCACTGAAGAAGTTAGAACATTTTACCAACCGTTTGTCCAACCTTTAACAATTTTACTAATATTGTTAGCATTAAGATTCTTCCTACAGATTGTTTTTATGTATATCCAGCGTATAACAACTGCGATGATCAATGTTAATATCGTTCGTGATGCAAGAAGAGATGCAGTTTCGGCACTTCAAAGAATGCCAATGACTTACTTTGAATCTGAACCTTCTGGAAAAATCGCCAATAGAGTGATTAATGATGTTGGTGGGATGATGAACTTATTCTCAACAATCATGAACCTGTTAGTGAATGCAACATTAGCGGTAATTTTTGCATATATCGGGATGTTCTATCTTGATAGTACGTTAGCCTTAATAACCTTTATAGTATTTCCAATCGTTTATTTATGGTTACGCTTTTTTATAAAAAAACTTAATAAAATTGCAGTTAAAGTAAATGAACTTGCATCTTTAATCACAGCACAGCTTAATGAAATCATAAATGGCATATCAATCTTACAAATATTTAACTTTAATGAGCAAACAGAAAAAAAGTTTGAAGAAGTGTCTCAAGAATTTATGCAAGAAAGAATTAAGGAAAACCTACTTCATTTATCAATAGGGTGGAATCTTATCCGCTTGTTAGGAGCGTTAGTAACGGCTGTAATTGTCCTTTATTTTGGGCAGGGGTATTTGAACGTTGTTGGATTTGTCGTTACTGCAGGGATTATATATGCCTATAACGATTACCTGACGCGTTTAATTGAACCAGTAGGTGTACTCTTTAAAGAGATTGGTAACTTAGAACACGCTATGGTTAGAACAGAGCGTATCTTTAAAATCATTGATGGTGATCAAGAGGATGGAACATTTGAAATTATTCCAAGGTTTAAAGGAGAGGTTCGCTTTGATAATATTTGGTTTTCTTATCATGAAGGTAGTCCTGTATTAAAAGGAATTGATTTAGAAATTAATCAAGGTCAATTGATTGGGTTAGTTGGTCATACTGGCTCAGGAAAGAGTTCATTAATGAGTTTACTTTTAAGGTTTTATGATATGAAAGCTTACGATATGGGAACAATCTACGTAGATGGAATAAATATTAATACGATTCCTAAAAGGAGTTTTAGGCATCATGTAGGTATTATCTTACAAGACCCTGCAATGTTTAAGGGGACAGTTGCGGAAAACATAAGGTTCGGACTGGATATTTCTGATGATGAAATCGTAAAAGTGTTAATAGAAATTGGTGGTAAAAGACTGCTAGAAAAATTAGAACAAGGTATTCATACGCATATTACTAGAGGTGGAGGCAACTTATCTGTTGGTGAAAAGCAAATCATTTCATTTGCCCGAGCAGTTGTCCACAATCCAGCAATCTTGGTTATGGATGAAGCAACAGCAAATATTGACACGGAAACAGAATCGATGTTACAACAAGCACTTGAAAAAGTTAAAAGAAATAGAACCACCATTGTAATTGCCCACAGACTATCAACCATAAAAAATGCAGATAAAATAGTTGTCCTTGAAAACGGACTTAAAGTTGAAGAAGGCAATCATCATCAACTCATTGCCCTTAACAAAGTATATGCTAATATTTACCGATCACAGGTAAAAATTCAACATGATAATTAATTAGTCACACCATCTAGACACATCTTAATAGTCACTTATTACATAATCAGCTAGGATTAGAATTTAATAAGCATGACCGGTATATTGAAAACGCTTAAGCCATAATATCTTAAGTGTTTTTAAGTGGTAATGCCAAATAATTATGTAAATATCACTTTATTTGGTTTATACTTTATCTATAACATTTGGAGGCTAACCTATGAAAAAAGAACTTATATCATTTAGAAATATTAATGAAGATAATTTTGATGATGTTCTTGCATTGACTCAAGAAGAAGATAAGCAATTTGTTGCATCAAACGTGTATTCATTAGCACAAGCCTGGCTTTATCCCAATGCAAGACCTTACGCAGTTTATGCAGAGGATAAACTGGTTGGGTTTGTAATGTTAGATTGGGATGAAGATGAAAGAGAATGTGGATTATGGCGCTTTTTAATTCATAAAAATGAGCGTAATAAGGGTTATGGCAAAGCCACAATCTTAAAAGTAATTGAAATGGCTCAAGAAGATAATAAGTTTGACTATGTTCACTTAAGTTATGTACCAGGAAATCAAGGTGCAGAACATTTATATGAAACGATAGGCTTTAAAGCAACAGGAGAAATTGATGAAGGTGAAATTGTTATGTTATATAAGTTCAAATAAAAGACTATTTTTAGTCTTTTATTGCGTACTTATTTCTTTAATATTACAATTGAGTTTAATAAGTTAATTTAAAAAATAAATAATCTATTTTAGTAAATCCCTCCTTGTCCTTTATAATAAAAACAAGGAGGGATTTTTATGAGAATACTAATCACAGGATTAAATGGAACAGTTGCTCCAGGGGTTGCTAAGGTGTTAGAGTCATTCGATCATATAATTATTCCCTATGATAGAGAGTTTGTGAGCACTGAGAGTTTTGAAGAAATTTATACATTCATAGAAAATACTCAACCAGATGTATTGTTACATTTTGCAACTGGAAGTATTGAATGGTCACTTTTACTTGCTAAAGCCGCACATGAATTGTTAGTTAAGTTTATCTATATTAGTTCTGTATCAGTATTTAGTGCAAAAACTACACCAGGTCCTTTTACACCGGATAAAAAACCTAATGCAACTGATGATTATGGTCAATATAAAGCAAATACAGAAAAAGCATTGTTAAGCGAATATCCACTAACTACTATCATAAGATTAGGGTGGCAAATTGATCACGTGACTTCAACCAATAATATGCTAAATCATCTTAAAACCATGATGGACAAACACGGTATCATTAAAGCGAGTAAAAAGTGGTATCCATCATGTTCTTTTATTGCAGATACAGGCAAGGCCATACTTGATATTATTCATAAAGAACCTGACATTTATCATGTTGATAGCAATGATGGCTATTCATTTTATGAACTTGTTAGTTTTTTAAAATCCATCCATACGTGGATAAAGGTTTCTGATGAGAGTAATTTTGTCATGAATAATCAACTCGTTGATGAAAGAGTAAATATAAGAAAATTGTCACAAATCATTAAAGATATAGGTGAGTATAGTGTTTAAAAAAGATCAAGTAAGTATTCTTGAATGGCTCATGATTCTTGTTTTTTTAATCGTTCCCGTTGTGAATATATTCTTTCTTTTTTATGTGTTACTAAACCGAAATATTAGTAAAACTATAGAAAATTTAGTCTATGCATTTCTTATTGTTTTTATTATTGGAATCATTTTGTTGTCGTTAGGATTGAGCTTTTTTCTTTAATATATTGGGAAAAAGCGGTTGTCATTGTATACTTAATATAAATAACTAAGAGAGGTGCCCCATGATTAAAAAAGAATTTCCAATATTAGAGTTTGATTCAAATAAAGAAGCCTTAATTAATCCGGATCATATAACAAAAAAACATGACAAAATTAGTGAGCGATTAGTCATTTGCTTTTTCATTGATGCGATTGATACACTAATTAAACGTGGTGATATTTACCTATCAGATACCATTAAAGGTGAAAATCATGTCCCAATCTACCGTTTCAAAGATAAAGACGTTACTTTAATTCCAGGAAAATTAGGCGCACCAGCTTGCGCTGGATTTTTAGATGATTTTATTGCACTTGGTGCTAAACACATCATGTTTTGTGGTGGCGGCGGTGTTTTAAGAAGCGATTTAACAGTAGGGAAACTAATCGTCATTGATTCTGCCATTCGTGATGAAGGGACGAGTTATCATTATATTGAACCAAGTAGAGAAATTACAGCCAATCCAGCTATAGTAAAAAAAATCACTGACTTCTTAGATACTAATGTAATTGATTATGTTGTAGGCAAAACATGGACCACTGACGCATTTTACCGTGAAACTGCAGCACGTATAGCACTTAGAACTGAAGAAGGTGCAATAGTAGTTGAAATGGAACAATCTGCAATGATTGCAGTTAGTCAGTTTAGAGATGTAAACTATGGTGCTATTATTTATGGCGGTGACGACGTATCAAAGAAAAAATGGGACTCACGTAACTGGCGTGACCGTGAAGATATTCGCTTAGGATTAACAGAACTGTGTGTAGAAATTGTCCAAACATTTTAAATTGAGGTGTTTAAAGTGGAAATAGTAAAAGTAGATATAAACAATTTAGATTATGCACAACAAGCTAGAAAACTATTTTTTAATAGTGATAACGGAGCTTTAAATGAAAAATTCTTTGAAAAAAAGGATAATATCATGGTTGTTGGAATTTTAGATAAACAAGTTATTGCGATGGTTTATGGCTATCAATTAGAACGATTCAGTTCTAAAAGTCATCAACTATTCATTTATTCTATTGATGTCTTAGAAAAATATCAAGGACAAGGTTATGGAAAAAAAATACTTGATGCTTTCTTAGAACCTTATTACAAGGGTGAATGTTCAAATGCATTTGTTTTCACACATGAAAACAATATAAATGCATTAAAGCTTTATCAATCATTAGGGGCTAAAATAATCAACTCAGAAGAAGGTCATGATGTACTGCTTGAGTGGACGAAGTAGCGTTTTATGAAAGTTATTAGAGTCAGTGAGGCACACCCTTATTTTTCAATAGAAACGGTAAATAAAGGCCTAGCTTTTTTAGCCGTTAATGAACCACATGAATATCCATTTAGTTTTTCAATCATCAATCATGATGAAGCGGTAGTACATGTGTTTGATGAGCAGTTTTTACCTGAAGTTATTGAAGAATTCTTATATTATTCTACACATATATCAAAAATTAAAGATCAATACGGGTCTATTCACTTTATAAGAGAAAAAGTACCTATTTATAAAGTACCTATAGTTGACCTAAAAGTGAGCCAATTTTATCTGTCATTAGAAAAATACAATCAAGCATTATCTTGGATAAGCAAAAATGAAGATATCATTGTCCCTGTAATGAAGTCAAAAGAAGGACTTATTGTTGCAGATGGACATACTAGACTAAAAGTAGCTATGGATAAAGGTTATAATGAAGCCTACATTTACTATCAAGCACAAGATGACTTATTACAGGCGTTTTATAAAGAGGCTCAGTTAAGAAATATTAATCATATTAAAGATATGGTTATATTATCAAAAGAAGAATATCATGAGAAATGGCATATGTTTTGTGATAAGTTTATTAAGGCTTATGAGGAGCATATTAAGGATGAGTTGTTATGAAACCGAAAGTAATCATTATTACAGGTCAAATAGCTGCACTAAAATCGACGATTGCAGAAAAATTAGCCAATGATTTTTCAGCTTTTTTACTTTGTAAGGACTTAATTAAAGAACAAATTGCTTTTTATGTTAAAACACGCAACCGTGAAGAAAATCTTGGGTTAAGTAAGGCATCAGTTGCCTTAATGAATATATTAGTAAGTTCACTATTACCTCACGTTGAAACTATTATTGTAGAAGCAAACTTTAAAAAGGATGAATATTTAAACTTAATCCAAACACTGGATTCTAAAAACATCCATTATAAGACTATTTATTGCTATGGTGAAATGAATATTTTATATAAGCGTTACTTAAATCGGTTACCACATTTAAATCAAACCCATCAAGCTATGGGTTTGATCAGTGAAAACCAATTTCTTGATTCGATGCAATATTATAATAATGTCTTTGGGAGTCTCAATAGTATTATTTCTTTGGATACTTCTTATTTTAATGATGAAGTATACGTAAAACTATTAGAGCAGATTAACAATGATTAGATTTGTTAATATAAGATTTACACTTATTACATTTACTGGGCTATTTATTGTTATGTTTATTTTACCGTTTTACTCTTTTACTAATTATAGTGTTTTAATCCACACCACCTCTCATCTAGGGGCTCAGGGGAGTCCAAATGCTTGGATTATGAATAGTTTTTTTATACTCATTGGATTAGCCTTTATTTTGGAACACTCTTTGGTAGAAAAAAGAACATATTATTATCATAAGCTTTTCGGTGTTTTATTTGGATTAGGATTAATAGGGAGTGCATTATTTAGAAATGCCCCATTAGTAGAGCAAGTTCAGGTGAACTTGTTGCATGACCAATTACATTCAGTTTTCGCCTCACTTACGGGCTTTAGTTTTACAATGTTTGCATTAGGTCATGTGTTCACTGAAAAAACAATGAAAATAAAAATGGTATCCCTTTTAATTGTAAGCATAAGTATAGGTTTTTCTATGATTATTTTAAACGTCCAGGAGATTAGTGGGATTATACAACGATTCATGTTTATTATTGCGTTTTCATATAGTATTTACCTATTTGAAAACAAACGTCTAAATATAGAGGTAAAGTATGATTGAAGTTATTGAAAAAACATTAAAAAATATTGTTCAAGCTAAAGAAAGTAATACATTAACTGAAGCCATGAGTTATGCACTATTAAATGGGGGTAAAAGATTAAGACCGCTATTATTATTGAAAGTTTTAGAAAGTTATCAAGTGCCTTGGGAAGATTATGTTGATATTGCTTGTAGTATTGAAATGATACACACGTATTCTTTAATTCATGACGATTTACCAGCTATGGATAATGATGACTTAAGAAGAGGTGTTCCGACCCTTCACGTTGCCTTTGATGAAGCGACTGCTATTTTAACAGGTGATGCATTACTAACGGATGCTTTTAATCTAATCACTAACAATGAATCACTTAGTGATGCACAAAAAGTAAAATTAGTAAGAATATTGTCAGGTTGTTCTGGATCAAGTGGTATGGTGTATGGACAGTTGCTTGATCTGGAAAGTGAAAATACAAAAATACCATTAGAAGTTTTAAAACGTATTCATGTACACAAAACGGCTAAATTAATCCAAGCACCATTAATGATGGCTTCTGTTATTGCCTCTTTAAAGGATGTGTCGATTTGGGAAGAAATCGGTTATTTTCTAGGTTTAGCATTTCAAATACAAGATGATATACTAGAAGTAACCAGTGATGAGGCAAATATGGGTAAATCTTTAAGTGATTTACGTAATGATAAATCCACATATGTTAAATTAATTGGGTTAGAAGAATCAAAAAAAATGGTTGATTTATATTTTAAAGAGATAGAGAATTTGTTGAGTAAGTTATCTATTGATAAAGAACAAATTCAAAATTATTTTGACCAAGTAAGACAAAGGAATAATTAGTTCTAAAGTAAGCTATGCATGTATAAAAGCTATATAATTTACAATTATTTTCAGTAAAACTTGTATTATAATTTTAGATGTGTTATATTTTATACGGAAATGAAACAGAATAATCTTCAGGGCAGGGTGAAATTCCCGACCGGCGGTAAAGTCCGCGCGCACTCGATGCACGATTTGGTGAGATTCCAAAACCGATAGTATAGTCTAGATGAAAGAAGATAGTCTTATTAGGCGACCTTTTTGCGTGCTCTTGAATGATTGTTCAAGAGTATTTTTTATTTAAAATAAAAGGAGCTTGAATAATTATGGAGTTTAAATTTACAGACAATGCAACAAAAAGAATTACAACGTTAGGGATTTTAGGTGCATTAGGAGCAATATTAATGACTTATATTCAAGTCCCGTATCCACCGCTAGCTTTCTTAAAGATTGAGTTTAGTGATGTGGTCGTTCTTATCGCTTTTGTGTTATTTGGATGGAAGGAAGCAGCGTTTTTAGGATTGTTAAAAGCAGCGATTAACGCATTAGTTTGGGGATTAGTTGGTCCTTACGGTATTGGTCAGATTGCAGCATTCATTGCTAGTATGACTTATGTAGCTGGTATGTATTTAGCGATCAAATTAACCATTCAAAATAAACAATGGTTAACTATGATACTTACAGTTAGTTTAGTTACAATCGTAATGGTTATTGCGAATTTCTTTTTCGTTACCCCGTTATATGTTGGCATGTCTTTTACAGAGGCCGTTAGTTTATTAACACCAGGTAGCTTTGGGTTTAATGTATCAGGTGGGTATACTGCTGCGATATTAATTGCTTATGTCCCATTTAACCTTATAAAAGGGATACTAATTATGACGATATTTTTTATTATTAAAAAGGCACTATTTACTTATTTAGAAATTGAACAAGTTTAATGAAGATAATCATTGATGCAGATGCCTCACCAGTAAGAAAAATTGTAGTAAGATTAGCCAAAGCGTACAATATCGACTTAATTATGGTTAGTAACGTAAACCATGATATAAATGAGGATTATGGAAAAGTTATTACAGTTGATCAAGGCTTTGATAGTGCCGATCATAAAATTGTTGGTTTAACTGAAAAAGATGACTTAGTTGTTACACAGGATTATGGGTTAGCTTCATTGGTTTTAAATAAGCAAGCCTATGCATTACACCAGGATGGTTGGTTCTTTGATAAAGACAATATTGATCAATTACTCATGAGTAGATATTTAAATCAAAAGTTAAGGAAAGCGAACAAAAGATTAAAGCCAATTCCTAAGCGTACAAACGCTCAAAATAAAGCATTTGAAAAGAGTTTAGAAACTTTTATAAACAACAATGTTTAAGAGTCTTAAGAAAAGACTCTTTTTCTTTTTGTAAACTTTTTTTATAAATTATATATTACAGGTTGACTATTTGTATTACAACTTATATAATGTAATTGGTAATGATAACAGAAAAATAGGAGGAAGTTTAAAATGAAAAAATTGTTAACAGTTTTAGTCACTCTTTCACTTGTGTTTTTATTAGGCGCTTGTGCAAGTGAACAAGGAGATTATGAGCCTGGTGTATACTTTGGGTATACTGATGGTCATCAAAATACATTTGCAGTCGTTACAATCGACGAAAATGGATTTATATCTCAAATTTTTGTAGACACAGTTTATATGAAAGCTGATCCAGAAGGACCTGCTACATGGACTTCAAGAGGAAATGAAGTTACTGGATATGCTACAACTAAAATGTCACTTGATGGTGGATGCGGGTACAATATGTGGCCAGCAAAACCTGTAGTTGATTGTAAAGTTGAAGGCGAAATTATGTGGCATGATCAAGTTAGTATGGTAATTGAAGCAGTTATCGC
>NZ_JBIOAG010000042.1:0-15971 GCF_043951795.1 Liberiplasma polymorphum
AAAAAAGTCTCAACCATTAGGTTGAGACACACTATACTTAATATCTTTAAATAATATTTTCTTTTCTTCTTCGGTTAAATGACGGTACTTTCCAATAGAAATATCTAAATGAATGTTCATAATTCTTATACGTTTTAGTTTTATGACTTTATAACCAAAATGCTTACACATTCTTCTAATCTGACGATTCAGTCCTTCAGTTAATACTATTTTAAAAGTGAATGCATCAATTTTTTTCGTTTGACAAGGTTTTGTGATTTTATCTAAAATCGGTACACCCTTTGTCATTGCTTTCAAAAATTCGTCTGTTAACGGTTTTTCGACAGTAACAATATATTCTTTTTCATGATTGTTTTCTGCTCTTAATATTTTATTTACAATATCTCCATCAGTTGTAAGTAGTATTAATCCTTCTGAGTCTTTATCCAATCTTCCTACATGAATGAGTCGTTTCGGATAATTAATATAGTCAATAATATTATTTTTAACGTCACTATTAGAAGTTGACACGATCCCAACTGGTTTATTAAACGCTAAATAAATTTTTTCTTCTTTTCTTTGAATACTTTTGCCATCAACTTTAACGTGATCGGTATCTTCAACTGAGGCACCAATTTCTGCTTGTTTATCATTAATTGTTACACGACCTTTTTCAACGAGTCGGTCAGCCTCACGCCTTGAGCAAAATCCTGCTTCAGACAAATACTTGTTTATCCGTGTTGACATATTATCATTCCTTACTAATTACACGATTTAAAACAGTTTAATTATAACGAAAAGCACCTAATAAGTAAACAAAGATTAATGTATTTAAATTGGTATATTAAAGCAATTATGCTATCTTTAAGTTAGAGGTGACTATGGAAAAATATTTAAAAGGTGCATTGGTTTCAAATAGTGCCAGTTTAGGATTAAACTGGATTTATGACATGCCTTATCTAGAAAAATTAGCAGAAAAAGAATACGTACTCTTCCAAAAAGAAGACCCCTTAAAATATCAAGAAGCTAAAAAGTCGTTTTATTCATATCCGCATGCTGATATTGGGGATGTCTCTTTTCAAGGTAATATTTTAAAGTGGTTATATACTGCATTAAAAGAAAATCCTGAGTTAACTAAAGAAGCTTATCAAGATTTAGTGTATGAACACATAAAACCAGCAGGAGATTATGTTGGCTACGCAGAATTTTATGGGCGTAAGTTAGTCGCAAACAAGTTAAATGAACTTTTAAAAAGTGAGCAAGCGCCATACACTTATAATGATGATCAACTCGTAGGTTTTGTTCCTTACTTAGTTTGTAAGGAACTAGGACTTTCAAAAGAAAAAACCTGGTCATTAGCCCAAGCATTTACTAATGTAGAAACCTTTAAAGATTTATATAGTTTTTTTGATACATTACTTGAAAATGTTGCTAAGTTCCCATTAAAAGAGGCTCTTGAAAAAGCCGTTACTTTATTACCAAAAGGCTATTTAGAAAAAGGTAAAAAAGCAATAGAAGTAAGCGATACAAAAACGTTTATTTTAAATCATGCCAACACAGCGTGTCATATTGATCATGCTGTCCCATTAATCATTCACATCATGTATCACACGACTAGTTTTGAAGATGCAGTTACATTAAACACTATAATTGGTGGCGCAAGTTCTGATAGAGGGTTATTACTTGGTGCCTTGTTATCACAAATTTATAGAGTACCAAGTGATTGGGTCAATAAGGTGAATATTAAATAAAGCGTACATTTTTGTACGCTTTTTTTCTATATAATTAATGCTTTTTGTTTACTTTAAACGTTTGAGTCCTCTTCCTAAACTTACCGTACCATAAACGCCGATAATGATCATTGCACTGCCAATAAAGTGGTAATAATATAAAGTTTCATCTAAAAAAACAGCGCCTGCTGTAATGGCAACAATGGTTGCTAAGTTCGCATAAATACTTGATACATGTGCTTCAAGCCTACTTAACGTGAAGTTCACTAAAAAGAATGCAACAATCGACGCGATAATGCCTAAATAAATAAGTGGGAATATAAGTGAGGGATTAAGTAAGTTTAAAGCATACTGCTCAAGTGAACCTGTGATGATAAGTGAAACGATATAAATACTATTAAAAGTTATTGCACCAATCATCATCATAAAGTAGGTTAACTCATAGGCTTTTAGTTGTTTTGATGCGTTTCTTGAGGCTATATTAAATAATGCTGCAGAAATAACCGCACCAAAAAGCAAGAAAAACCCTAATGATTCAAACTGAATGCCTGATGTTGATTTAAATATTTGAATCAGTATAATACCCGATACACTTAATACTATAAAAAATATTTGAGTTAGCGTTGGTTTTTCTTTTAATAATATCGCACCTAAAATACTTGCGAAAATAGGAATTAAAGCAATCATCATCCCAGCTTCACTGCTACTTGTTCGTTGTAATCCATTAACTTCAAATAAAAAATATAAAATGGGTTGTAAAATAACTACAAGCAAAATCGCTTTGATATGATGTTTTGAAAAGCGTATCGTGACTAACTTAAACCTTCTTAAAATTTCAAATACTATAAAGGCTATGGCAAATCGATAACTAATAAGTCCAATAGGGCTTATATACTGTAATGCAACCTTAGAAAACATAAATGAAAATCCGAATATTGTAGCAAATAAAACCCCTGATAAATGTACTAAGAATTGCGGCTTTTTTATTAATTCAATCATAATAAACTCCTATAGATTGTTACATCTTTTCAATTATACAATATTAAAGTTTAGAAGGAAACACAACTAGTAATTAAAATAATGTTTTAAGTTTAACGTTTACATAATAGTAAGAAAATACAGAGGTTTATTTATGATTTAAAGCGCAATTGAGTGTTAGTTATAAGCAATGTATCTTCTAAAAGGTATTTATCCATAGTAATTCTTCTTTATTTATTTTATAATGTTTTATAAATAGAGCTTTACTATACTATTTAATTTATGTAAATGGGTACACTATTATTGAAAGATATGGCATTTACATGTTTATTTACAATATTTTCTTTTAAAATATAGATACACAACTAAACTGACTTTGAGGTGAGGCGCATGTTGGAACTAAGAAGGGTTCATAAAGTTTATCAAAACGGTGAGATGTATGTTACTGCATTAAGAGACATAAATCTTTCTTTTAAAACGCAAGAGTTTGTGGCGATTTTAGGCCCAAGTGGTGGCGGGAAAACTACCTTATTAAATATTATTGGTGGTCTTGATTATTATACGCAAAATGATTTATTTATTAGTGGACAATCCTTAACTGGTTATCGTAGAAGCGATTTAATCATTAACGGGAAGTCTACTAAAATTTTTAATGATCAAGATTGGGACTTATACCGAAGTGAACGTGTGGGATTTGTCTTTCAAGGCTTTAATTTGCTTGCTAACTTGACGGTGATTGAAAATATTGAACTTGCTTTAACCATTTCAGGTAATTTTGAAGAAAATACGAAAGAACTTGCCTTAGATGCTATAAAAAGAGTTGGCCTTAATGGCTATGAAAATCACAAAAATCATCAATTATCGACAGGACAAAAGCAGCGTGTTGCGATTGCTAGAGCCATTGTAAAAGATCCTGATATCATTTTAGCTGATGAACCAACCGGTTCACTTGATGCTGAAAGTCGCATTGAGGTTATGGAACTTATTAATGAACTTGCTAAGGACCGTTTAGTTATTATCGTCACACATAATGAAGATTTAGCTTATAAATATGCAGACCGAATCATTAAGTTAGCAGACGGAGAAGTTATAGAAGATTCTCGTCCAGCAGCACCCACTAAAGATGCAATTCCTTATGAACATAAAAATACGTTCATGTCATTTAAAACCAGCTTTAAATTAGCAGTTAAAAATTTAAGATCAAAACTAACTAAAACCCTTGTGGGTGCCGTTGCAGGTAGTATTGGTATTGCTGGTGTGGCGTTAGTTATGGCTATATCCAATGGATTTGGTAGAGAAATTAGTCGCATTGAAACAGAAACTTTGTCTGCAATGCCTATTGCAATTACAACGGCAGCAACAAGTGCTTCTTCTTTGCCAATTTTTAGTGGAAGTGGGTATATTTATAACTATTCAAGAGAGTTTAATCCAGTTCCTGCTTATAATACCTTAACCCATTCAAACGTTATTACCCCGAATTATTTAGATCATCTTGATAACATTAATCCAGAGTGGATTGATGCGATTCAATATAATTATGGTGTCAATATGGTCTTTATGAAAGAAACCAATGATACTTATATAAACTCTTTTGAGGAAAATGTAAGTTTTAAAAGCTTGCAAAGTAGTCTTTCTTATTTAAGAAGTCAATATACACTTGAAGCAGGTGTCTATCCATCCACACCTTATGAGGTCGTTATCATCGTTGATGTCTTTAATAATATTGATGCCTCAATCTTAAGTTTTTTAGGGATTGAAAATACCCGTGGGGTTCAATTTGATGATGTTATAGGTAGAGAAATACGCTTGGCTTTAAATGATGATATGAACATCGATTATGATCCTGTTAATGCGACATTTTCAAGGACACTTGATGGAGATACTTATGATAATGGAATCGTTTTAACCATCAGTGGGGTATTAAAGGGTAAATCAAATGGGCTAGAAACAAGAACATTTGGTGTTTTCTATCAAGATACATTAGAAAAAATGTATGTTGAAAATAGCCTTAATTCTGATTTATGTGTATTTATAAACAACTATGATCGTACCGATTTCACGCTTGCACAAAATCAAGAATTTGTCCGTGTTAGACGTTTAAATGGTTGTAATGATTTACCGATACATATAAATATTTACCCTGCGAGTCTAAATCAAAAAACAAATCTATTAGTTTACTTAAATAGTTATAATCGCGATTTGCCTGATAATGAAAAAATCTTTTACACTGATTTAGCTGTAACTGTTACTGGTGTACTTAGCAGTATTAGTAGAAATGTAACCTTTATCCTTATTTCACTTGCAGGTATTTCGCTGTTTGTATCCTTAATGATGATAGGCATCTTAATTTATGTTGGTTTACAAGAACGTACGAAAGAAATTGGTATATTAAGAAGTTTAGGCGCAAGAAAAAAAGATATTGCCCATATATTCAATGCAGAAACTATCATTATTGGGTTTTTAGCAGCTTTCATTGGTATAACTACTGCATTAATTCTTAGTATTCCGTTAAATAATTTCTTTGATAGAACCTTGGATGGCTTTGAAAATATTGTAACATTGAGAGTTGTTCATGCACTACTTATTACCTTACTCAGTATATCATTAACTTTATTTACTGGATTCTTCCCAAGTAAAGTTGCTTCTAAAAAACATCCAGCAAGAGCTTTAAAATATAATGAATAAAAGGTAAATTTTACCTTTTATTTTTTTGTATGGTTTGATTCTTAAGAATTTGTTATAATAAATCAATGACTAATTTTGCGAGGTTTATATGAAAAAACTGTTTTTATATATGAGTATTTCATGCATGCTCCAAGTGGGTTTTTATTTTTTATTTATGCATAATCACTTTGCTGTTGATCGTGTATTTTATAACCCAATAAGTATCCTAAGTGTTTTCTTTTTTTTAGGTTTATACATTAAAAAAACACGCTATATTTTAAAACATACCGATAGAATTTGGGTAAACATTAAAATTGCTTTAATGTTAAGTGGCATTTTATTTTCACTACTTGTCATTTTAAGTTTATTAGGAAACATTAGTTTAGCGGTTGTTTACTTCTTTTTTACCAATTTAACTCAGTCTACTTATACTAGTGGTTTACCGACTTTGATATGGCATTATAACTTAGGTGTATTTAATTTAATTATGTTTATGTTAAACATATTTTTAGTTTTAAAAGCTTATCCTAGTAATAAAGAAGAATTAGATGCAAAAGTAATATACATCGGTTTAAGCGTGTTATTACTTTCACTCTATATTTTAGGAATGGTTTTGAACCTACCGTTAATATATTATCATGGCTATATGTTTACCTCGTTTTTTATTTTCTGGTTTTTTATCCCGGTTTTTTACAACTTAATTAATCAATTTCATCACTATTACGGCGTTTTGTTTGCATGGGTAATAACCGCGCTATTCTATTGGCAAATAATCTATCAGTTATTTTCAGATTTATTAAACATTCACGGCTTTATCTTGGGAAATTAAATAAGGATTTTAAAATATCCTTATTTTTTTTTATTTTGATTGAAAATTTCTTTGCGCTGATTTATAGATGCATCAAAATCAACCATTCTTTTAGGGTAATCTTTTCCTAATATAATATTATATGGTGCTAAATCAAGTTGATTTAAACGATGAATCTTATAAATCAAATGACTTGGTAATTGCTTTAAATTAGGCAAATACTTTTTAACATAGGTAGCATCTTTATCGTATCGCTCACCTTGCGTTTCAACATTGAAAAACCTAAATGGGACAACATCATTACCAACACCAGCTATATAAGCCCAGTTGCCATAATTAATGGAGACATCATAATCGATTAACATCATCTCAAAAAAAGCTGCCCCAATTAACCAGTTTAATCCAAGATTTTTAGTGAAAAAACTAGCCACATTTTGTCTTCCTCTATTAGACATAAACCCTGTTTGATGTAATTCTTTAATATTAGCATCAATTAAAGGATAGCCTGTTTTACCCTGAACAAATTTATCAATAAAGCTTTGATTTTCTTCCCAGGTACAATCAATATTTTTAATACCTTTAAGATTAAATATTTTTAATTTATATTTCATGTGAACAAAGATAAAAAAGTCTCGCCAAAGCAGTTCGTAAAATAACCAGTAAGTTGATTCACTTGCATGATGTAAGGATTCGTAATGTTTTAAAGCTTTAACGATAGTCCTTGCAGAAAGTGACCCTTGAGCAAGGTAAGCAGAAAACTTGCTAGAATCATCATCAAAGAGCATATTATTTCTTGTTTCTTTATAGTGATCAATTGCTTTTGATTCAAAAAGATAATAATTTAGTCGTTTAAGGGCCTCGGTTTCGCCGCCTTTAAACTTAGGTTTATAGATATCCTTATAACCAAAATCAGCTACCGAGTTAAAATCAATGATTTCTTTTATTTCAATACTACTTTGAGGTAGCGGTGTAGGGAAAATATTACGAATGATTAGTTTGTCTTCTACTGCATTTTTAAAACTTGTAAACAAGTTAGGTAAATCAACCATTTTAAATGGTAAATCCTCTGGATGAATAAGTGTTTTTTCAAAATAACTGTGAATCTTTATGTCCTGAAATTTATTATTTACTTTCTTCTGAAGTGTTTCTTCTTCAGCACCTACAAGCATGTGGTAATAAATAGAATCGAATAAAAAAACGTTCATGATACGATCAAAAGCCTGTAAGGGTTCATCGTATAAAATAAAAAAAGGAACGTTTAATTTTTCTAGGTGCTTCTTTAAATCTAAAAGACCCTCAATTAAAAATGTTAATCTATTCGCTCCAATTCGTTTAAATTGATATTGCGGGGTTTCATAGATGGTTTTATCTAATATATAACAAGCGATGACTTTATCGTTATCTTTCATCGCAAGAGAAAGTGCTTTATGATCTTGAATACGTAAATCATTTCTAAACCATACTAATGCGTTACTCATAACCTCACCTCTTGTATTCATTATAGTTTAATTAATTTATTTTGCACTTAAGATACTTTAAAAAAGTAACTTTATAAAAGATAGTTAAAATTATGCTATAATTAAGGAAAGATAGGAGGCTTATTTATGAGTAGTTTAAATGAATTTTACGAACTAAATAATGGGGTTAAACTCCCTAAAATTGGGTTTGGAACATCACCACTTAAAGGTGATGAAGCTTATCAAGCGGTTAAAAGAGCACTAGATTATGGCTATAGGCACATTGATACTGCTGCTTTATATAATAATGAAGACATGGTTGGAAAAGCCATCATCGATTCTGGTATTCCTAGAGATGAACTGTTTTTAACAACTAAGCTTGATGCTTCAATAAAAAATTATGATGATGCGATTAATGCATTTAATCAAAGTTTAGACAAGTTAAACTTAGACTATGTTGACTTATATTTAATCCATGCCCCTTGGCCATGGGATGATAAAGAAGGCGACTATCGTGCTGGGAACATAGCCGTTTATAAAGCATTAGAAGCACTTTACCATGAAGGAAAAGTTAAAGCTATTGGGGTATCAAATTTTACTAAAAGTGATTTAGAAAATATCTTAGCAAACTGTAAAGTGACACCTGCGGTCAATCAAATTAGATATTTTGTAGGGATTGACCAAGAAGAAACCGTTAGTTTTTGCCAAAGTAATTCTATTTTAATTGAAGCCTACTCCCCACTTGGTAGAGGCGAAATACTTGAACATGACACTTTAATAAATCTATCAAAAAGATTTGATAAAACACCTGCTCAAATTTGTTTACGTTATTTAATTGATCAACACATTGCACCCTTACCACGTTCTAAAACACCGTTAAGAATTAAAGAAAATTTAGAACTAGATTTTTCTTTATCTAAAGATGATATTAAGACTTTAAAAGCAATTCGATTTGACCCAAGAAAATAAGCGGAGGTAGCTATGTTCGATCTACATCACAATCCCTATTTAACCAAACAAAATATACAAGTATCAAAACGCGGTATGATAGCCTCTTCTAGTCCTTTAGCAGCTCAAGCTGGTCTTGAGATTTTAAAAATGGGTGGTAACGCTGTTGATGCAGCGATTGCGACTTCTGCAATGATTACTGTTACAGAACCTACAAGTAACGGTATTGGTGGCGATGCGTTTTGTATTGTGTGGATAATAGATAAAATGTATGGCTTAAACGCTAGCGGAAAAAGTCCTGAAAGTTTAACCATAGACAAAGTTAAAGCACTTGGTTTCGATACTTTACCTAAATATGGATTAATTCCTGTAACTGTACCAGGGTTACCTTCTGCATGGAAAGCTTTATCTGATCGTTTTGGAAAACTGCCTTTTGAAGTGTTATTTGAACCTGCAATTAAGGTAGCACGAGAAGGTTACGCTGTCAGTGTCTCTTTAGCAGAAGGCTGGAAAAATGCTTTTAATGTTTATGAAAAAGCATTTATAGATGATTCAGTTTTTGATGGGTGGTTTGATACTTTCACAATAAATAATAATCCGCCAAAGGCAGGAGAATTATTTGTAGCTAAAGACCACGCTAAAACACTAAGTTTAATTGCTAAAACAAAAACTGAAGCATTTTATACTGGCGAAATCGCTGACCAAATTCATGCATTTTCAAAAGCCCATAATGGATTTATTACTAAGAAGGATCTTGAAAATCATACCTGTATATGGGTTGAACCTATTTCAGTCAATTATAAGGGTTTTGATATATGGGAGTTACCTCCAAATGGTCAAGGCATTGTAACTTTACAAGCACTCAACATTTTAAAAGAGTGTCAGCTTTCTAGTAAATTAGATATTTCTACGTTACACCATCAAATTGAAGCAACAAAGCTAGCCTTTTCAGATGCGTTTGAGTACGTAACTGATCATACATTCATGAACATTGATTTTAAAGTTCTGCTTTCAAAATCTTATGCGATGAAAAGAGCTAAAGAAATAAAAGAAACAGCAAGTATTCCAAAACCACTTACATTTAATAGTGCAGGCACTGTCTATTTTGCAACTGCTGATCAAGAAGGGAATATGGTATCATTTATTCAAAGTAACTACTACGGGTTTGGAAGTGGTGTTGTAGTTCCAAATACTGGCATTGCCTTACAAAACCGTGGATTTGCATTTACTTTAGATAAATATCATCCAAATAAATTAGAACCAAACAAACGACCATTTCATACGATTATTCCTGGTTTTATTACTAAAGGTACAAAAGCAATAGGTCCATTTGGTATAATGGGTGGGTTCATGCAACCTCAAGCCCATCTACAAGTCCTTACACATATTATTGATTTTAACTTTAATCCCCAAGCCGCCCTTGATGCACCAAGATGGCAATGGATAAAAGAAAATGAAATTCATGTTGAACCTAATTTTGATCAATCATTTATCGACGCATTAATAAAAAAAGGCCACAATGTTATCGTATCGGATAAAATACCACTATTTGGTAGAGGCCAAGTCATTTGGAGAGACCCAATAAGTAAAATCTATTATGGTGCAACTGAAAAAAGAACAGACGGCACCATCGCATTATGGTAAAAAAATAAAACACTTTCATTGAAAGTGTTTTTAAAATAATGTAAAAATACTATTAACGCCAATTATAAACAATAATACCGCAACAACACGACTAAAGACTTTTTCATTAAAGACATGTTGACTTCTAATTCCAAAAAATGTTCCAAGTACCATTACCGGTGTAAAGATTAAAGCCCATAATGCAGTTTGACTCGTATAGGTACTACTAATAACAAATGATATTAAACTT
This sequence comes from Liberiplasma polymorphum, assembly GCF_043951795.1. Taxonomy (NCBI): domain Bacteria; kingdom Bacillati; phylum Mycoplasmatota; class Mollicutes; order Liberiplasmatales; family Liberiplasmataceae; genus Liberiplasma; species Liberiplasma polymorphum. The sequence goes on from NZ_JBIOAG010000042.1 coordinate 10,438, forward strand.
CCTGCATTTAGAATCAATAAAAATAGTGAAACCGTCACTCTAAACTCTGTTTTTTTAACTCCAATATTGCCTAAAAATATTAAAACCGGAACGCTTCCTGCACCAAGTAACGTATTCAATGTTCCCCCAATTAATCCAAGTGGGATGTAGTATCTTTTAGGATGCTTAATGTTAAACTTAATATCAAAAAATCGGTTAATCGCTGTAAATATAAGTAAAATCCCCATTAGCACATTAAAAATTTCAAACGTAACACGTGGTAATAAAAATCCACTAATTAAAGCCGCAACAAATACAGATATAATTAAAAGCAGATACGGTTTATAATCTTCAAACCTTAAGCGTTTGGCAGAAACTAAAATATAAATGTTTAATAATAAATTAATACTAACAATTAACGCTCTTGCTTCTGCTGGTACTAAAAAAAAGGCTATTAATACAGGAATTGCTATTAAACTGGTCCCAAATCCTGTTACCCCTTTTATATATGCAGAGGTAAATAATACTAAACTAATTAGTAAAAACACTTCAAAAGTCATTAAATCACCCACTTTAATTATTATTATACAATTTTTCGATAAAATGTGTAACAGTATTCAATAGATAAGCATATTATTGTTAAATAACCGTATAATTTAATACAATTAAAGTATAAAGAAGTAAATAATTTAAGGAGTGAAACCATGGAAAAAGTTGAATATAATGTTCTTGGCATGCACTGTGTTAGTTGCTCATCCGGGATTAAAAAAATAGTTTCGAAACAAAAAGGGATTGAAGATGTTGAAGTTGAATTATCTGCTAGTAAAATTGTTGTTACCTTTAAAGAGGAAATCAATGATGCTATTGTAGTAGATAATATAGCTCGTTTAGGCTACAAAGCAGTTCGTGCTGAGTAAAATAAAACACTAAGGCTTAGCCTTAGTGTTTTTTAGTGATTTTTAATTTTGCGATAAAGTAGCATTCCACCAAAGATTACTACCGCACTAGATGCGCTAATTGCAAATACTTGATAATTCCCTATTAACCCCATTAATATACCAAATGTAAATAAAAACCATGATAAAATATACCAAAAATAATCTAGTATATTAAATACATAAAACAAAATTGATAAAATAACTGCAGCAATTAAGATAATAACGACTGTGGGATCTATTGTATAAAAAAACTCTTCCATAGTAACACCCTTCCTTTTATGTAATTAATTATAATTTTAGCTTAATTATTATAAATAACAAGCAAATATTTATATGTTATGCACAAAACGTCATTCTATGTTACAATATTACAGATATTATAGGAGCTGAATATTCATGAAAAAACTATTACTTATTTTTTCTTTACCTTTAATTGTGTTTACTCTAAGTGCCTGTTATGAAGCAGCACCTGGTCCAATATCTTTAACCCCCTTTACTGATCAAACATTACTTGATTTAGATTATGAGGGTAAAAGTTTTTTAGAAGATGGTATTGGGGCTGTCACACTTACTAGATGTATTGATGGAGATACTGCCCGTTTTAGTGAAGATGGTGGAGCAACAGATTTTTCAGTTAGATTTTTAGGTATCGATACACCTGAAATCGGAAGAAATGAAGAACCCTGGGGGCGTGCTGCAAGTGACTTTACCTGTGAACGTTTAAGTAATGCCTTTACAATTGTACTAGAAAGAAATTTTGAAGGGCCTTTAAGAGATACTTATGGAACACGTTATTTAGCATTTGTATGGTATGATGGCCGCTTAATCAATCTAGAACTCATCGAACTATCTTATGCGCCAGCTGTTGGTGCAATCACTTTAAAATATGGTGAACAAATGCAAACTGCTTGGTATGAAGCTGTTGCTAATAGAAAAAGAATTCATGGTGAAGAAGATCCAAATTTTGATTATGATAATTAAACTGCACTTTGTGCAGTTTTTTTGATGTTTTTTTTAGCCAATATCGTTTTTCTTAGAACCTATTCTGATTCTAGGATCAATAAAGTAATAGACCATGTCAACAACTAATCCAAAAACAAGGACTAAGCCAACATAAAATATTAAAAGTGGTACAACTAAAGTGAAATTAATTGAGACGAAATATACGCCACCAATAGGCGCCATTAAGTTTCTAAACAATAATACAGATGCCCCTGAAATACTATAAATTAATTCAACAAAGAAAGCCCCTGCTAAAACATTTAAAAACATGGGGGTTAACTCTGGCATAATTGCGATAATATTGTTTTTCAAACGATGCCTATAAGTCGTTTGGATAGTGTTTAATCCTTTTACATGACAAAGTAATAAATAATTATCGTCTGAAGACTCATTTAGTTCACCTCTAATAACGATCATAAACTTAAATATCGCTGGAGAACATAGGGCAATCATTGGAATTACAAAGCCTTTTAGTAACGTTGGTAAATCACTTCCAAAACCTGGAAAAGAAGCCGGCAATATACGGTTTCTTACCCCTAAATAAATGATTAATAACAAAATGAGAAAAAAATGTGGAATTGATCCAGGTATCATCATAATAGTGTATAAAAATTTATCAATAAATTTTCCTCTATTTAAAGAACAAATCACACCAAATAAAACACCGAGTGGTAAATATATTGCTAATGCTACGAAATTTAAAATCAATGTATTTTTAATGTAGGGCATTACAAATTGCCAAACAGGTGTTTCGTTTGGACCTGCAACGCCCCAATCATTGTTATGAACGATGTTGCTAACATACAATTTATAACTATTATAGGACAAATCAAACAAATATTTCATATCATAAGGCGCTCTAAAGACACGTTTTAATAAAAACATTCTTCCAGTGATATAAAAAAATGTCGCAACTACAAATAGTACGATTAATATAAAAAATATTCTAAAAAGGATATAGCGAAGCATAAAATCAGTCCTGTCTGATCAAACCTCCCCATATAATTAATATGGTTATATACTATGTGTGTTATGATTTAGGATTTTCGTGTAATCCAATTTTGTTTCCTGATGGATCAACGATTAATGCAAAATAGCCATAGTCTTCTGAAATATGTGATTTAGGTTTGATGATTTTTGATGATTTAAATGAAAGATTAATTTTATCAATTGTTGATTCGATATCTTCAACTAAAATATAAACCGTTACACCATCTAGGGACGGTGTGATTAGTGCATCGAAAGCTCCATACAAATCATTAGAAGGTGTTTCAAACATAAAATAACGGTGGTTTGTAAGAAAACTTTCTGTAAACTTCCAGTTAAAGAGTGTTTTATAAAAATCTAGCGTTTCTTCAATATTGTTTATTCCTAACTCTATATAGTTAATGTCACCATGCATTTAAAAAACCTCCTTAATATTTAAATAATTTAGAATAACTAATTGATCTTTTTTATTGAGTAAGTTTAATGTTTTATTAAATTGCTCATGATTTATTATTCCATGATTTTTAATATGGTTAATTAAAGCCATTTGTTTATCCATAGGATAATCCATTATATAGTACAATACTACCCAATCTTCTAAACACATAAAAGGAACTTTAACGCCGTAATAATATCCATATTCAATTTTTGTTTGTTTATCAAATGGATAATGATAGCTTTTATCTTTTATGATTTTGAACTGACTCACTAAATCAATTGATATTTCCTTATAAATATAGGTATAAAAATAATCAGATGCGAATGTATCGTTTTTCTTAATAGGCATTGGATATGCTATTTGATCCATAATCATTTTAGCTTTGATTATATCAGTTGGATCAATAAATAAATCTATATCGTTTACGCGATTGACAACACAATGATGATGTAATAAAACAGATCCGCCGACCGCAAAATGTATGTTTTCTTCATTAAAATGTTTAACGATATTGGTTAAAACTTTCATTACATTCTTCATATTAATGGTTTTCATAAAAAGCCTTTTTAGTGTTATATATATTACGATTTAAGCTGTATTCAACTGCTGTTCTTAAATTTCCAAGTTGGTCTTCCCAACATGCTTGATTAATTTTAATCTGTTCAAAATTAAGCGATTCATAAACATGCTGAGCCCTTTTGTTTTCTATCATGGTATCTAGCCAAATACTTTCGATATTATATGTTTCGAATAAGTGGTTAATCATACATTTAAGCGCCTGTTTACCTACCCCTTTATTTTGGGCATCACTCACACAGATTTTAATGCCTACTGTTGCTACAAGATCTTTAATACTAAATGCCATTTCTCCTATTGAAGAATGGTCTGTATCTTCAAGTATCCATAACACTGAATTAGTTTTTTGAGTAGATAATCGATTCTTTAATTGATTAATATCTGTTTTGATTCCATTTGGAAACCCTGCATGTTCCATAACTTTTCCATCAGCCCACCAAGATGCTAATGTAGGTGCATCGTTTGGTTGTGCAACTCTGATATAACCGTTACTAAATGTTAACATTTTAGAACCTCCTATGTTTTAAGTAGTTTCTGTTTTTTTAGATCCTATTTTAATTCTTGGGTCAACTGTGAAATAAATCATATCAATAATTAGTGCAAATATCATTGCCATTCCTGCATAAAAAATGGTTAAAGATACCGCCATTGTAGAATTAATGGCTACAAAATAAGCTTCGTCAACAGGTTGCATTAGACTCCTAAACAGTAGCCTTGCAGATCCGGGTATTCCGTAAATTATCTCAATAAAAAATGATCCAGTTAATACATATAGAAATGTTGGAGTTAATTCAGGAATGATTGGTAAAATACTATTTTTTATACGGTGACGCATGGTTGTTTGAAAATTTGTAAGACCTTTTGTTTTACAAATAATTAAATAACTGTCATTTGCAGTTTCATTAAACTCTCCTCTAACAATATTCATAAATTTGAACATTGGAGGAAAACTTAAGGCAACTAAAGGAATAATCATTCCTTTTATATTTAGAGCCATATCATCTGTAAAACCGGGAAATTGAGCCGGCAAAACTCTCATCCGAACACCCAGATATATGATCAAGATAAACACCAAAAAGAAATGTGGAATTGAACCTGGAATCATCGTTGATAAATAGATTATTTTATCTGTTAATTTTCCTTTATTTAAAGATGCAATCATTCCTAAAATAATGCCTAGAAAAACATAAATTAAAAATGCAATTGCGTTTAAAATCAATGTAATTTTTATATGTGGCACTAAAAATGTCCATACAGGAATATCGTTTGATCCTATGACACCCCAATAATTTTCTGTGAATATCCCTTTGATGTAAGCAATATATCTAGTATAAGCTATACTAAACTCAAAAGCTAAATCATATGGGGCATGTGTATACTGTCTTATGGTAAATATCGTTGACATAATATGAATAAATGTAACAATAATAAAAAGCACTAAAAACATGAGTAAAAATCGGTAAAATAAATAACGTATCATCGCAAAATCCTCCAAGTAATTTAGATAGTAACATATAAAAAAATATATAAATTTATTATACATTTCCCTTATTTATAATTAAATACAAATAAGTGAAATGCATATTTTTAGGGTTGAAATGGCATATTTATGC
>NZ_JBIOAG010000043.1:0-14568 GCF_043951795.1 Liberiplasma polymorphum
TTTACCTATTATAACAAACCCATACTTTTATTGCTTATTTTTTTTGGCATAAGCCTTCTAATTTTAGAAAAAGTTTGATATAATAGCCAAGGCGAAATGGAGTGGTTTAATGCGCGAGATGGCTTTAAAATTAAATAAACGATTATATTATGGTTGGATGATTGTCCTTATTAGCGGATTATCTTTCTTCTTTTCTGCGCCTGGACAAACCTACTCTATTAGTGTATTTATTAATGCTTACCAAAATGATTTTGGTTATTCTAGCACACTGATATCAAGTGGATATAGTATTGCCACAACCATTAGTGGGTTAAGTTTAATCTTTATGGGTAAAGCGGTTGACCGATTTGGTCAAAAGCGTATGTTAATGATTGTGGGTATTGGGTTAGCTGTTACCGCGTTTTACAATAGCTTTGTGGCTAATATTGGAATGATTTTTGTCGGGTTTTTCTTATTGCGTTATTTAGGGCAAGGGTCTATGACATTAATTCCTAATAGTTTGGTTCCGCAATGGTTTGAAGAACGACGTGCATTTGCGATAAGTTTAGCAGGTATTGGAAATTTACTTGCAACACTCAGTGTGCCTTTATTTAATTTATGGATGATTACTAACTACGGTTGGGAAAATGCTTGGCGTATATGGAGTATTATTTTAATGGTAGGCTTTGTACCACTTGTTTATTTGTTTGTTATTAATAAACCTGAAGATATTGGCATTCCCATGGAAAATGGTTTAGGTGAAAATCCTGATAGTGTTGAAGCTTCTTTAGCTAAAATGGAAAAAGAAAGTTTTACATTAAAACAAGCGCTTCGTACGAAAGAATTTTGGATCGTAGGAATTATTAGTACCATTCCTTCTATGTTTTCAACCGGGGTGACATTTCATTTCTTTAGAATGATGGAACTTCGTAATGTCACCAACGAATATGCTGCTTTCATTATTGGGTTAATTGCTTTTCCGGCATTTTTTATGCCGTTTATCGCCCGTATTGTTATTGATAAATATCCAGCGAAATTTATTTTAAGTATAACATTAAGCCTAGTTATTTTAGGAATGGCTTGGTTAGCTTTTGCGGTTAATGGACCTGGGACTGCGATTATGTTTATTTTATTTTATGGAACCGCAGTTGCCATTCAAGGGGTAACCTTAAATTACTTATGGCCGACTTACTTTGGAAGAAAGTATTTAGGAAGTATTAGAGGCGCCGCAACCGTATTCATGGTATTAGGTAGCGCACTTGGACCACTCCCGTTTGGGGTTGAATATGACTTATTAGGCACTTATACAATCGCCATCTTAATTATGATGGTGTATACATTTATAGCATTACTATCATCATTTTTTATTCGTAAACCTTCGAAAAAAGATTATTAAAAAAGTGGTTTCCTTAATAGGAGACCACTTTTTTTTATGGTTGTAAATCGTATAACGTTAAAAATTCATGGATTTTAATAAGCGGGACGGCTAAGCCTTCTGTGTTACTAGGATTGCCCCATGTATTAATACCAATTAAAGCGCCTTCTATATCGGTAAGCATGCCACCACTATTGCCTGAATAAATCATCGCGGTATGGTAGATGACAGGAAAATCGACAAGGTCAATATTAGTCATGCGTAAATATTCACCGTATGTAACAATCGCATCAAGACCACTAGGGTTTCCAACGGATAAGACCATTTCACCACGCTTTAACGCAGTTCCTAGTCTTGTATCAATATCAATTAATGGAATGATGTAATCATCTTTTAAAAATTTAATAACGGCTAAATCGTAGTCTTCATCAAAAATGACAAGTTCTGCATCAACCGTATCTTCTTCACCCGCAAAATTGAGTAGGTAAATCGCATACTCAACATTTGTACACTCTTGAGTATTGACGACATGAAAATTGGTGAGTACATAATAATACTCACTATCTTCTTTATATACAGCGCCAGAGCCTTTAGAAGTAAAACTACAGTTTCTGTTGGTAATGCCTTCAGCGCTCACTTCTACTCTAATGCCGACATTAGATTCTCGAATGATTTCTCTTGTGGCCATAAGTTTCACTTGAAGTTCACTTGAAGAAACCGGTGGGATTATGTACTCACACCCCGATAAAACCATTATGCTCATGACTAAACTAAGTACTACTAGTAATCGCTTCATATCATCACCTACTACTCATATTATACATCAATTAATTGGTTTTAAGAAGAAAGAGGAATGCTTGGGTGATCAAAAAAGATCAGTTCAACTAAATGGGGATAATCAATAAATGGGTTACGGTTAAATTGGTAAGTATAAATTACTTCATTACGGTTTATTTCAAAAGCGTCGACTGGATCTAAGAAATGCCACATAATCAAAAAACTTAGTGAGCCCATAAAGGCACCTTCAGGCGTATAGTTTGTGTCGGGATCATTTGACAAAACATCATCAATTAAAGTTAGATGTGGATACATCGTAATCATATAAAATAATATACGCGCAACGTCGCCTTTATCATCACCTGGATAGTAAGTATCTGAGGTGACGGTGTCTGTAAAGAATTTATTGCTTCTGCTGGAATTGATGCTTGGAATAATCGCACGTAAGTTATGTAAATCACTACCGATATTACGTTGACTTTCTGTTGTACGGGCAATCCCTAAAAGAGAATTTGGCCAAACATGTTCACGGTGCCAACTAACACTATCCCAAACACGCGGGACAGCTGAATGCGAATAAATCGCTAAAACACTATTGGGATCAGTTGGATGTACATCAGCTTCTGCTAAAATCGTTTTAGCATCTTCATAACGTTGTAAAATAACGCCTTCTTGGATGATTTCTCTTAATGCAAGCAGTAAGGCTTCTCCATATAAACCATTTAACCCCTCATAATATTGGTCATAATTGTAATTTAGTAAAGTTGCATCTTTTAAAACAACTTTTGTATAGGTCATTGACGCGTAATTACCGTCTTCATCGATTGCGTAGTAAGTCACTTCATATTCGCCTAAAACTTGCGTATTAACATAACCATAGACATTACATTCTATTTCACCAATGATAATATCTATAGCCATACAGTGACTTGGATCCCATGGGTCCCCATAAGAATAATGTTCTTTAAAGTTTGCATTAAAATTAATGGTAAGGCGTTCAGAGTTATTTGGGAAAGTAACCGTGCCTTCTTTCGCTATAATTTCAGGATAATCAGGTGCGAAGAGATTACGTCTATAAATACTTAAATTATCAATGTTGGTTCTACTTACACCTGTCCCTTTTAGTCTAATGTAAATTTCTTGATCGGCATATTCAAGTAAACTTTGTGTGAATGTTTGTAAGGTGTTATCTAAATTATAGGTTTCTACTAACGTCCAATCTTCTTGATTTGTTGATATGTATAAACTTAAATCCGTATGCGTATCTCCGATAAATATCCCTGCATCAAACTCGATTTTATAAGCATCACTAACTGTAAACAAGGTTTCTATATAAGGACTTCCCGAATTTCTTAGGCGCACAGAACGGACTCCGTCAAATAAATCGTTTTGATTTAAGCCAAGTAAAGCCTCTTCAAACCACCATGCACGGTTATCAGTTTCTACCTCGCCACCTGTATATGAGCCTTTTGTTGCATCATCAAATCCTGTACGGTAAAAGAGTTTTGGTTCTAGTTCTGTTTCATAAATCACAAACAAAATAATGGATGTATCAAATGATTGATTCAGTTCAGACATATCCGAAATAATGCGTTGGTTTGTAAAGTCATAATAATGCTTAAATGTATAGGCTTCATGATCAGCCGCAATAAAATTAAACACGTCTCCTTTATTGATACTTATCACTTCACGTTCTAAGGCGTGTCCACCAGTAATATCTGTAATATTAGAATACAAAAATACATGTATTTTTGTATCGGGGACATACACGGCTTCAATATTACGGTTTCTAAACACGACATAAGAATATACTTCATTAAAAGAAACAATTTCTAGCGTATCTAAATCTAACCAGTGATGGAATGTATACCCACTAACCTCAAGTGCTGTAAGCGTAACAGCATCTTGTTCTAGTAAGGGACCTTCATTGCTTAAAGTAACTGCGTTACTGCCCGCGTTACTTGATACATTTAAATTAAAATATACTGCTTCGCGGTAGATGGCTTTTAAGCGGGTGTGACCGGTTATATTAAACGTATAACTTCTTGAAGTTGAAGCTTTTATATTAGTATCTAAATTAAACCAATGATCAAAACGATACCCTTCAACAATCGGGGCTTCAACCGTGATTTGGTCTCCACTAGAAAAGGTTGTTTGGTGGGGTCTAGAAAGATCAACATTTTCTAAAGAGCTCTCTAGATATAGTGTATAAGCACCTTCATTTGATGGAAATAATTGCATAAAAAATCCACATCCTGTTAAACTCATTATTAGGAACGCAGATACAATAAGTAACGCAAGTTTTTTCATAAAATCACTTCTTTCTTTTGATACTATATTATAGCATTTTAACCCTATAGAAAAAGGATAAAATGCTTAATTATCCCTTGTTTATAATGCTTTATAATAAGTTAAATTGTCTCCCTTATAATCAATAATACCGCCAAGATCAATGATAGCTTTATAACCCAAATATCTTAATGCTTTTTCTAACGCTCTTGTTCTGTTTCCTGCGCGACACAAAAGCACAAGTGTTTTATCTTTAGGAAAATGTTTTTTAAAGGTCTGCTCATTTTCAAAATACCATGTATCAAAAGTTGAATCTAATGGATAAAATGCAGTGCCTGCATTAAGGACTGTGTGAAAGGGGATAATGCTAAATCCTTTAATCATACCATCTTGAGCACATTCAGTTATTTCTCTTATATCAATTAAGGCTAATGACTCATCGTTTAAATATTGATCAATTGTTTGTAGGGTTATTTTATTCAAACTTACACTTCGCTTTCTTGCGCATAAATTTATGCCTTATCCTAAACACTTTAGTTATATTTTATCACGGTTTCAGTCTTTTTATGCGGCAAGTTAGGATTTAATTAAGTTGGGGGTTTTTGTGTGCGCGTTTACTTTTGGTGTGATTTTCGTTATAATCAAAGTATCACAAAGAAGTGAGGGTTTAAAATGGACAAATATTTGTATTGTGAAAATATTATTAAAGAAAGTAGTCAAAGTTTTTATAAGGCATTTTCTTTACTAGAAAAAGATAAAGCGAATGCTGTTTTTTCGATTTATGCATTTTGTCGTACCGCAGATGATGCGGTTGATGAACATAACGATTTAGAAAAAGTGAACACACTTAAGAAGAAAGTAAAAAGTACTTTTGAAGGTGATGTGCCTAAAGATTTATTATTTGAAGCATTATACGAAAGTATCATGCGTTTCCCTTCAAATGTATCCCCTTATTTAGATTTACTTGATGGCATGAGGGATGATTATTATGCAAAACCAATCACAACAGAAAAAGAATTTGATGAATATTGTTATAAAGCTGCAGGAACGGTTGGCTTAATGTTACTACCTGTTGTGGCGAGTAAAAAATATAAATCAGAATCTAAAAACTTAAAAGTCGTCGCAATCGAACTTGGTAAAGCGATGCAAATAACGAATATTTTGCGTGATGTACGTGAAGACTTTATGAAAGACCGCGTGTATTTTGCAGATGAAACTTTAGAAGAATATAATATTAATATTGAAATCTTAAGAACAGGATTAGTTACGCCTGAATGGCGTACATTAGTAGACCATTATGTAAAAATGGCTAAGAAAAAGTATAAAGTATTTTATGATAATTTAGAACTTTTTGACAAAGATGCTGTATACCCAACTTATTTAGCTGCACGTTTTTATGAAGGTATATTAGATGAGATTGTTAAAAAAGATTATACTAATTTAAACAAAACACACTCTTTAAGTAACTTTAAGAAATTCATGATCATGTCTAAAGCGAAAAGACATCTTAAGAAAAGAGGACTGATGTAATGCTTGCACTTGCTTACTCTTATGGCTTTGTATTTTCAATTTTAGGCATTGCAACTGTACTTGATAAACTTAAAATATTTAATGATGAAGGCAGTCGTAAATTTATCCACATTGGTGTTTCTAACTGGTGGATTATTGCGATGCTTTTATTTGAGCCAAATGAGTATTACTTAGCGATGATTCCACCTGCAACATTCATTGTATTGAACTATCTATCTTATAAATTTAATTTAGTTAAATCCATGGAGCGTGATGAACAATCTGCTAATGATTTAGGCACTGTTTATTATGCTGCAAGTTTATTTATCATAACATTCTTTGCGTTTAGGCTTAACATGCTTGAAGCAGGGGCTGTAGCCATTTTAGCGATGGGGTATGGTGATGGGTTAGCAGCTGTAATCGGAAAACACTTTAAATCTAAAAATCTTTATCAAAATAAAACGTTATATGGTGTGATAACGATGTTTACTTCAACTCTAGTTATCGGGTTTATATTTTTCCCACATCTTTGGGCACTTATGATCATTGTTGCAATTTTTGCGACACTTGTAGAACTTTATACCCCTAAAGGTCTCGATAATTTAAGTGTGGCCTTACTCATATTTTTGTTATTAGTTATTATTTTATGACCGATTTTGTCATTGGATTTATACTTAGTATGCTTATTGGGGTTTTAGCATACAAAAAAGAATCCTTAAGCGAATCGGGTGTTTTAACTGCACTGGTTTTAGGAACCCTCATTTTTGGGTTTGCGGGTTGGTTTGCATTTTTAGTATTAATTTTATTTTTTGTGCTTTCATCGCTTATTAGTAATTTTAATCCCGATAAAAAATCAAGCCGTAGAACGGCAGTTCAAGTTTTATCAAATGGATTAATTGCAACGATTGCCGGAATGCTTTATTACGTTTATGGGAATTTTGAATTTTTAGTTTTACTCGTCGCTTCAATCGCAATGGCTGCAAGTGATACATGGAGTAGTGAGATTGGCAGATTATCAAAAAACGATCCTCGTCATATTTTTACTTTTAAAGTTATGAAAAAAGGATTGAGCGGTGGGGTTTCTCTACTTGGATTTTCTGCTAGTATATTAGCTGGAATTGTGTTTTCTGCGCTTATATTTATCATAACCGATCAATTAATCTATGTTTTTTTAGTATTTATTTTTGCTTTTTTGGGAAGTCTTATAGACACTATGCTTGGCACCATACAGGCAAAATATAGAGATTTATCAACAAATGAGATCGTTGAGAATCAATATGAAGGGTCAATATACTATAGTGGGTTTACTTGGATCTCAAACAATAAAGTAAATTTATTGTCAAATTTAATTGGTGTATTGCTTTTAGGTGTCTACTTGTTTTATTTTATTTAAAAATTCCCAACAAAATCAGCTTTAAAATTGTTTAATGTTTAAGATGTAAAGGAGGATTTTTATGTTAGAGTGGGCCATTATATTTTTTTTAGTAGCAATTGTGGCAGGATTTTTTGGATTTGGTAGATTATCGTTTGCGGCCGCAAAAATCGCAAAAGTACTATTCTTTATTTTTATTATTTTATTTTTAATTACATTGATTTTTGGACGTAACTTCAATCCACCGTTTTAATTAACTTAAGTTTACAAAAAAATGAAATGCCTAGGCATTTCATTTTTGCTTTTTCAGGGGTTTAAAGGTTACTTCTAGTTCACAATCTAACGCTTTTGCGACACGGTGTAAAATCGTAAGTGATGGAATAGATTTGGCATTTTCCATTCTACTTACGTTTGATTGTTTTGTATTCATTTTTTCAGCTAAGTCATTTTGAGACATATTTTTCTTTTGTCTTAAATCGATAATTTTTTTAATAAGCTCAAACTCGAATGTGATATCATCGAAATCTTTTATAAACCTACGGTCTTTAAATAATGGTGTTTTATCCCTATCCATAGAAGACTCCTTTTAAAGTTTGTAATCGTATTATATCATACATGATATCACTCATAAAAGAAAAATCGCTTTTTAAAGCGATTTTAGTTTTTATTTTTTGTTTTTGTTGCGGTACATCTGATCTTCTGCAAGTTTATACGTGTACTCAAAATCATCGGTATGTTCTTTAATTGCATAGCCTAATGCAATCGATAAATGTTGTTTTTTTGCTGATTCATTCTTAAGTTTTTCAATAATATTTAATGCATAATCTTCAGATTTAGTAGGCATTAATATTAAGAATTCATCACCACCTAAACGCACAGCTATATCATCGTGATTAATTTGAGATACGATTAATTCCGCTAAGGCTTTTAATATCTCATCGCCTTTTTGATGACCAAAGTAGTCATTAACTGTTTTTAACTCATTCATATCGACAAACACTAAAGGCATTGGATGTTGTTTTCCTGAGAGGTTTTTAAGAAACTCTTCAAGATAGTGACGATTGTATAAATTTGTTAACTGATCGTGGTATAAAAGATATTTAATATGGTTCTCGTTTGCTTTTAGTTTTTTAAGGGCTGTCATATTTTCAGTGACGTCTGTTAAAGTGACAAGTGAGCCAAGTCTTATATTATGACTGTTTCTAATCGTATTTTTTTTCACTTGATAAGTGACGTCATTTTCTTCAAAGTAGCCGTAATCTTCATCACTTGCCATAACTGGAAAGTGCATATATTGATGTTTTAATTGGCTAAAATACTTGTTAAATAGTGTATCAAAATGATTAAATATTTTTTTAGCTTTTAAATTATAATCGATAATTTTACCATCATTATCTAAAACAAGAATTGCATCCTCAGCATTTAAGAATATTTCATTTCTTGCAAAAGGTTTAATGGATAAAAAGTATTCACCTTTTAATATATTAATAATTAGGATAATGGATATAGGAAATAAAAATGCTGCATAATCAATGGGTAATAAAGTTCTTAACCCTACGTTTGCTAATATACCTAATGTAGGGAATAGTGATACTAAGAATAAACGGTATGTGGTAGATTTTGCGATATGTTTAACTTCTTTATAGGCTTTGTAATAAATAATGTTTGTAATTATGATAACGATGAGTAAAAAGATAATTTGAATATAAAATATTATTCCCGGCACATTATTTATCGCTAAAAATATAGGGGTGTCAACAAGTTCTGATTCTTTATAAAATAACCCGTGGAAGTGATTGGTGTACCTACTAATAAATACAAAGACAGGCATTATCATTAATAAGTAAATTTGTTTTTTAGAAGGTAAGCGATTTTTTAAATGGGCAATGGCAATTAACATCCAAATGATTGGTAAAAACGGAATACTTAAATACTGCACATAATTCCAAAAAAGTTTGCCTTCTAATGTAAATGTATTTATTTCAAGCAAATACCCGAAAATATATACGGTTGAAAGTCCAGCTAAAAGTCCTGTGAGTTGTGTAACTAATGATTGCTTTTTAGGCAATGCATAAGAAACGATATAAAACATCGTTAATATGGTTGAAAATAAAAGAACGTTTAGTATGATATGACCGACTGACATATAATCACCACCATTTTAGTAAAGCCTTATTGTTGTTTTAATAAAAAGCAATTACTTCCGTAATTGCTTTATTTTGTTTTACCTAAAGCCTCTAAAAAGCGCTTTAAATCTTCACCTTCTAAATAGACATCACCAACATCTTTATGCTTATGATCATTTGGAATACCGTGATAATCGCTCCCTGCAGTTATAATGAGGTTACGATTTTTTGCGATTTTTTTATAGTACTGCATGTTTTCATAATCATGCATGCCATATATCGCTTCGATTCCATCGTAATCATAGGCCAAGACCTTATCATGAATATGATGTTTAAGTAATTTAGGATGAGCTAAAACAATCAAACAATTATGTTCGCGTAATAGTTTTATCCCTTCACTAACATGTAATTCAGTACTTGGTACAAATGCTTCTGTATGATCCCCAATAAATCTGTCAAATATTTCATTGTGCGTATACTGTGGATATTTTTGAATTATCGCTTTAGCAATATGCGGTCTTGCGATAATCCCATTAGAAACATCTAATATGTCTTGATAGGTTATTTCAATATTATAAAATTGTTTTAAGTTTTTTACAAACTTTTTAGCACGTTCTTCACGGCCCTTTTTAATTTCAACATAGTAATTAAGCATTTTTTTAGCTTTATAGCCTTCACCTCTAAAATAGCCTAGTAGGTGGACATTCTTTCCTTCATATAGCGTTGATAATTCAATTCCTGGAATATACTGAATGCCATATTCTTTAGCTAAAGCTATATTGTCATCTACGTGCTTACACGTATCATGGTCAGTTATAGAAATCATATCAATGTTACGTGATTTGACATGTTTAAATAGTTCTTCTCTTGTTAGACGACCATCTGACTCGGTCGTATGCATATGTAAATCTGCTTTCAAAATACCACCTCATTAACAGTTTATTGTAACGTTTAAAAGGGTTTTATGCAAATAAAACCCCTTTATTTATAATTTCATTTTATGGTAATTAATCTTTAATTTACCTAACATTTGGTTTTCACGCATTTGACAACTAAATAGTAATATTTGTCTGTCATTTTGCATAGTATTTAAGACTTCTAATACATGATTTAAGCGCTCATCGTCATAAGCAATAAACGCATCATCTAAAATAAGGGGGGCGTTTGTTTGTTTTAGAGTATCAAGGATCCCTAAACGCATCGCAAAATAAATTTGATCTTTTGTGCCTTGAGAAAAATAGGATTTCATTTCTAGTTGATTGGTCTTTTTCGCATAAACAGAATAACTTAAATCTTTACGTACTTTGATTTCTTCATAGTTTTGATTTGTAAATAGTTTTAAGTATTTACTAATACCTTCACTAAGAAGTGGCGCAAAGTGTTCTTCAATTTTACTAACAGCCTGGTTAATACGCTCAATCGCATTTTCAAGTGTTTTTTTACGTTTTAAGAGTTTTTCATATGTTTCTTGGTTAAATCCTATATCCGTTTCAATGGCCTCTATATCGCGCATTGAGGTGATGTTGTGATCGATTTGCGTTCTTAGGCGACTAATCGTACTAGTAAGTTCAGTTTCTTGTTCATTAAGTGTTTTTAATGCTTGATTAACCGATGTTACTGACGCATCAGTTGGTTCTAAGTTAAAATCAATAGCCTCTTTTAAAGTATCAAGCGTATCGTTGCCTATTGTTTCTTCAAATGTTTTTTCAAGGTAACGTAAGGAAAGTGTTTTTTCATGATAAACATTATGGTGCTTTCTATAGGCTTTAAACGAATCAATTGAAGAAATTTTATAGGTTTTTTCAATGGTTTTTATGTTAGAGTCTAAGGTCTTTAAGTTTTCATTAAGCCTTTGTATTTTAGTAGCAAGTGCTGTGATTTCTTCGGTGGTTCTTTGGATACTTTCTTGAATGCTTTGTACACGACTTGCATTAAAATAATATTTCTCGAAGGCTTCTACTGAAGGTGTGCTATATTTTTCTAAGGTTGTCGCTAAGGTTTCAGTTGCTTTTATGTGGTCTAAATTGGCTTTATCATAATCTTTTTTAGCTTGATTATAGGTTGCTTCATATTCTTTAATCAACCGTTTAGCCGTATCAAGCTTAAATGATACAATCATTAGCCAAATCAGTGGTAAAATAAATAGGCTTAGGATTAAAGCTGTTTTCTTATGCTTAGTCAGTTTTGTGACTTGGGTTACTGTATTTTCTAGTTTGGTTGCGGATGTTTCATACTGGGTGCGCAAGGTTTCTAGTTTATCAGGATTAATCGCTTTTTCTAAATTGATGATTTTACTGCGATCCTCTACTAACTCATCAAATGAAACAGATAGTTTGTTACTTGAGGCTTGTTCTTTAAGTGCTATAAGCGCTTGTTCTTTTTGCTCGAGTAAGTCTTTAGATTCACTTAACTCTTTTGTGATATTTTCTTTCATCAAAGTGTTGTGTGTGTAGGTGTCAAAATCATCTTGTGGATTAATTTCATAGGCACTCAGTTGTTTAAGTTCATCCTTTAGTACGTTCATTTGTTCTTTAATGTTAAGTAAATTATCATAGTCATTTTTCTTTTGTGTGTTGATAATTTGTTGGTGAACTTTGTTTAGGCTGCTTTGTTTTTCATCAAGTGCCTGTTTTTCTTTAATTTTATGTTCTAGAAGTGCTTTTAATTCAAGGGTTTCTTCATGAACTTTAATAGCTTCAGTTCTTTCGTTTTCTAAATGTTCAAGTTGTTCCACTGTTTTTCCTAAAGGGCTTGTTTTGCGTTGGCCTTCAGTGCCGATTTCTTTTAAGGCTTTATCTAAATAACCAATCGCTTTAGATGAAGAGAATGTTTCTGTTTTAGTCGTTTGCAAGTTTTGTAGTCTACTTACTAAATCTATGCCTAAATCTTTATGGGTTTCACTTTCTAGTTGTCTTATACTTAATGTGTTTTTATAGATTAAGTAAGGGATATCAATAAATTTAGCAATATCTGGTAATTTGCTTACTGGGTCGATATCAAGGGTTCCTGTAATATCTTTACCTGTTGATTCAATGAATAGCTTTACAACATCTTTTCTTGCATTTTTTTGAAGGTTTCTAGTTAATCGGTACGTTTGATTTTTATAGTCAAAAATTAAACTACCCCCGTAAAACTCACTTGTTTTAGGTTCGTAGATTTCGTGTTGGGGTAAATAGTTTCTTCTTGATTTGGTTGGATCAATAAAGCCATAAAATATGGCTTCAATAAAACTGTGCAACGTACTTTTTCCTGCTTCATTTAAGCCGTAGATAACATTGAGTCCATGTTCAAAATCGAATGTTTCATCTTTAAATTTTCCGAATCCTTGAATAAGCGCTTTTTTTAGTTTCATCTTGAGGTCTCCTCTGTTTCAAGTAAGGCATCAATGGCTAAGACTAAACTTTCTTCATCGCTTTCAGTTTCGTGGTAACTATCGATTAAATACTCAATGATTGTATCTTTATAGGCTTTTTTTAACGCCTCTAAATCAAGGTCATATTTGGTTTGGTTTTTAAACTCTATATAATAATAGTCATCTTGGATGAGTAAAAAAGCATCATCATTTAAATGAAGACTGCGGTTGATTCTTCCTTCTAAAATGACACGTATAAAATCATTGTCGCGTTCTTTTTTGGTCGTTGCTTCAAAGATTTTTTGCTTAATGGTTTGTATGGTATCTTCACTAGTTAATGTGATTTTTTTAATAACGAATCGTCTTTTAGAAAAGGGGATAAATGTAAAGGTGGGTTCACTTAAATCGCCTAAAATATACCCTTTAACTTCTGTTTCAGAAAAATCAAAAGGTTCTAAGTTGCCACTATAGGCTATGTGTTTATCGATAAATTCATGTTTATGAATGTGTCCGAGTGCAATATAGTCAAATGGTAATTTTTTTAAGAACGCTTTGCTGGATAGATAGTGATCATCTTTAGCATTAAAGATATCGCCATGTAAGCATAAAATGTTCTTTTGGTTTGGGTCTATATTAGTGATTATTTCAGTGAGTTTATCTTCGTTATAGTCTTTGGTGTTCATGCCGTAAATATCTACGTTTTTATAGGTGTATTTAAACTGTTCACTTGAGAAAAAATGAATATTTTCTAATTGTCTTATATTTTCAAAAGCAGCGTTATGTAAAAAAGTATCGTGGTTTCCTATCGTAATATAAATGGGTTTATTTAAACGATTTAATGTATAAAAAACCTCTTCAATTAAGCTTATTTTGACACGTGCATGATCAAATAAATCACCGGTTAATACCATAAAATCGGTGGGGCTTGTTTTAACGATTTCGCACAAATCAAAAAACGCAGACTGAACTTCTTGCATGCGTTTTTTATAGGCATCACTTTTTGCGAATGATGCACTTTTAAGCGATAGCCCTAAGTGATGATCTCCAGTATGAATAAACTTCATAACGTGCCTCCTAAATACTTATCTACATAATTCATTATAACAAAGAATTGCGTTCTATAAAGAAAAAGATGGCTAGCCATCTTAGATAAATGTAATGATCACAAATTGAACTGCCCCTATAGCCATTCCTAAGAATAACCCGACTAACTCAATATGTCTTAATTCTTTTGAAACAATCTCTAAAACGAGTTTTTCAAATGTTATTAAATCCATGGCTTCTACTTTTTCTTCTACAAGCATAGGAATATTTAGTTTTTCAATGCCTTTGTTTTTGATATTATCAAAGAGTTCGTGAATAAGTGCATCGCCTTCAGTGTCAATAAAGGTTTTAATCATCGTATCTAAATTAGGGCCTAGCATACTGCGAAACATACTTGGGACAATGGCACTAATTTTTTGAGTTAGGCGTTCTTTTAAAACGGCTTTAAATTCACGTGAGGTTTCTTCATTCATGAACGCATCGAAAATATCATCCTTACTTAAAAATGCTTGTTCTATGACTTCACCCATGGATTTTGCGATGGTAGATTTTCTTTTTGGTAGTAAGCCTTGAAATTTAAAAAACAAAAAGCGTTTTTGATTAATCGGTCTAAACAGCATTTTTACTGCAATTTTATTCGTAGAATACCCAATAAGACCACCGATAAATATCATGGTTAGTAAGCGTATGACGTTTTCCATCGTTTCACGATTCCTTTCTGTTTTAATGGTTTATCCATTGCTAA
>NZ_JBIOAG010000044.1:0-14502 GCF_043951795.1 Liberiplasma polymorphum
AATATACATGGAATGGTTTTTAGAAAATATACTTGAATGGATTGGTTATCTAGCTTCGTTTATTATTTTGATTTCGTTAGTTATGCGCTCAATTAAGCGCTTAAGAGTTATAAATTTATTTGGAGCGCTATTATTTGCAGTATATGGTTATTTTATCGGGGCACTACCTGTTATGTTAATGAATGGTGGGATTGTTCTGATAAATATTTATTACTTACATCAAATGTTAAAAACTAGGGAGTTTTTTGATCTTTTACCGATTAAAGGTGACGATTTATATGTTAAAGAGTTTTTATCTTATTATAAAAAAAACATATCAAACGCAAGTGAATTTAAGTTAGAATCACTCAAGCAAAACGCATTTGGATTTTTTATTTTAAGAAATATGATGCCAGCTGGGATTTTTGTCGTAGAACCTTTTGATAAAAACACTTTAGAAATTACACTTGATTTTGCAACCCCGATGTATCAAGATTTCAAAACAAGTGCCCATATTTTTAAAGAAGAAGTTAAACAGTTTAAAGATTTAGGATACAAAAAATTTATGACAATAACAAACGATCTTCATCATGAAAAATATTTACTTAAAATGGGGTTTACAAAAGATACATTAAATAACAAGCCCGTTTATACAAAAGCAATTTAAATGCGTTTAATCCACGCATTTTTTATTTACCTTAATTTGGCATTAATATATTATCTTCCCCCCTTGATATGATATAATTAATACACATTAACTCAATTGAGGTGACTATATGTTAAAACTTGTAAGTGTATCAAAATACTACCGTAGTCCAGAATCAGTCACACAAGCATTAAGACGTGTGTCTTTAAACATGAACATTGGTGAGTTTGTCGTTATTACTGGTGAGAGCGGTTCAGGGAAAAGTACCCTTTTAAATGTATTAAGTGGACTAGATTCTTATGAAGAAGGCGAATTATTTGTTAACAATGAAGAGACCAGTTATTACGCTAAAGAAGACTGGGAACGTTATAGAAGTCAATATATAGGATTTATTTTTCAAAATTATAATATTATAGATTCATATACGGTCTATCAAAACGTTGTCACAGCGCTTACCATTCAGGGTTATCCAAAAGAACAAAGAAAAGCAAGAGCGCTAGAACTTATTGACCGAGTTGGTTTAAGTGAACAAAAAAATCAAAAATCAAGTACCTTAAGTGGTGGGCAAAAACAACGCGTTAGTATTGCTAGAGCCCTTGCTAAAGATGCCCCAATTATTGTTGCAGATGAACCAACTGGAAACTTAGATAAAGATGCAGGACAAAATATTATTCAATTACTTAAAGAAATTAGTGCAGAAAAATTAGTAGTTATGGTTACACATAATTATGAAGAAGTTAAAGCATTTGCCACACGTAGAGTGCGTTTATTTGATGGAGAAATTGTTGAAGATAAAACATTGGTACAAGCTGAGGTTAAAACCATAGAAGCCCCTGCATTACATGAAGGCATGGCTTTAGGTGAAAAAATTGCCATGTCTATTAGAAATTTATTCTCCATGCCAAAACGATTTATTTTAACGTTAAGTATTAGTTTATTCATAGTTTTAGTGTTTTCATTTGTCTATGGGTCTTATGTAGAAAGTTCTAATGCAATGGACATCTCTTATTGGCATCCTTATTTTCAAAATAATGATAAATCTCGTATCATTGTTGTAAGACGCGATGGTGAACCATTTACTGAAACTGAATTAGAAACTTTAGCATCAATTAGTAACGTACGCTCAGTATTGCCATTTGATCCTTTACTAGACCTACAAATGGGTGTAGTAGGAAGAGGGTATTATAATATTTTACCTAGTACAAGTATTTCACAAAGCGATCTATCTAGTGGCCGCTTACCTCAAAATTATAATGAAATAGTTATTCCTAAAGACCGTGGAGATATCGGTGACATCTTCATGTTAAGTACAAGTCAAGAAATATGGATGTATGATGAATCAGTGACTAATGTTGGCGAAGCTTTTACGGTGGTTGGAATTAGTAGAGAACGCTACTCATACAACATATATTTACACGTTGATTTTTTCGATGATGCTTACTATCAATTTCAAGCAACGAAAAACCAACTAGATTTTTCACTTTATTATAATAACGATCTGTTTTTACAAAATAGTAATATTTTCGTTGTTATTGATGATTCTTTAGAAAATAATGACGTACTTATAAATAATGTATTATTTGAACAATTAAGAGATTTCGGATTTGGTCAAATGTTTCCTAATTTTAGTGTAGAAGATTTAGAAAACGAAGTATTCACTCTAAACTTTACTCATATCCTTTATGAAGGGTCATCTGAGATTCGTATAGTTGGTACTTATGGTGAAACAGGTGAACAACGTGGCTGGGAAAGTGGCATCACACTTAACCGAGAGACATTTGAAGCTTTATTTTCACTTGAATCTAGACAAATCACTTTGATAGTCCAAGATAATTTCGATGCAAACCGCGTATTAAACCAACTAGATAAACAAACCTATCACACAGTCTATCCAGCAGAATACGAAAGTCCAGGTATGTTTAACTTTGCGATATTTACCAGAATTATGTCTTTAATCTCAGTGGCGTTTTTATTAACAGTTATGTACTTTTTAACCTATCTATCCTTAAGAAACATCATGCGTGCAAGAAAAAAAGATTATGTTATTTATCGATCAATCGGTGCAACGCAAAAAGATTTAAATCAAATTACCATATTTGAACTCATATTCTTGTTTGTGGTTGCTTTTATAACGGTATATTCAGCCTTAGCAGTAAATGCTTATATGCAAACAATTATTCCAAACTATTTAAGATTCTATAGTATCGGTAATTATCTATTTGCGATTTTCTTACTCATTGGTTTAGCGATTGCCATTGGCTTAAGATTTAACCAAAGAATATTTAAAGACAGCGTCATAACAGCGCTAAGAGTAGAGTAGGTGAAGTCATGATAAAAATTAATAGTTTAAACAAGTTTTATAATCGCAATAAGAAAAATGAACTTCATGTATTAAATGATGTGTCACTTACCTTTGAAGATAAAGGACTCATTGTTTTACTTGGTCCATCAGGCTCAGGGAAAACAACGTTATTAAATGTAATAGGTGGGATGGATAATTTCCATAAAGGAAGCATTGCTTTTGAAGAACAAATTATTAGTAAATACTCATCAAAAGTATGGGATGATTTAAGAAACGAACATATTGGAATGATCTTTCAAAATTACTACTTACTCCCTCAACATAGTGTTTATGATAATATTGCACTTACCTTAAATATGATCGGAATTAGTGACCAAGAAGAAATTGACAAACGCATTATGTTTTTACTAAATGCAGTAAACATGGGGAACTATAAAAACCGTAAAGCGTCTCAACTCTCAGGTGGCCAACAACAACGTGTGGCGATTGCTAGAGCCCTTGCTAAAAATCCTAAACTCATTTTAGCTGATGAACCTACTGGAAATCTTGACTCTAAAAATACACTAGAAATCATGCGTATCATCAAACAAATCTCTAAAGAACAACTTGTCATTATGGTCACACATGAAAGAAAACTCGCGAACTTTTTTGCAGACCGTATTATAGAACTTGAAGACGGTAAAATTATTAACGATCACAAAAACACTTCTAACGGAACTCTTGATTATGCTCAAGAAACCGATATTTATTTAAAAGATTTAACCGAACACAAAACGTTAAGTGATGACGAAGTTAATATTGATTTTTACCAAGACACCAAACAAGAACAAGCATTTAACGCAAGATTAATTGTTAGAAATAAAACCTTATATATTGATTTAAACGGATTCGACATTAAAAAAGTTGTCGTGCTTGATGAAAAAAGCGAAGTTAATGTCATCGATGACACCAGAAAAGATTTAATTAGTGCCTCTGATGAAACCATCAAAGCATTTAATTATAAAGAAATCATAAAAGATGTGCCTAAATCTAAAAAAACATTTTTGTTCAACCCTAAACAAATCTTTATGCAAACCCTCTCTAAACTAGCAGAAGCTTCTCGTGGCTCAAAACTTTTATATGTTGGGTTTGCGATAGGGGCAATGGTAGTTGCTTATGCGGTATCTAGTGTATTTAATATCATTACAGTTCGAGATGAAGAGTTTTTAATGCATCCTAGAAATAGCATTGAAATCACCGATTCAAACACCAACTATGAAACCTTATTAACCCTTAATACCCACAGCTCTATTGAAGGAATTAACCTATACCAAAATAGCAATCAATCCACTCAAAATGTGAATATCACGACGCCATTTGTTTATTCAAACTGGGCACAATTCTTTTCATCTTCTGTACCTGTAACGTTTGCGCCAAACACTTTTTTAAGTCAAAGAGATATTAGATTTGGGCGTTTACCTGAAAACCCAAGAGAAGTTGTTGTTGATGAGGCTTGGGTAAGAAAAGTTATTTTTCAAAACTATGATTTTTCAGCCATTGATTTAAATGATTATGAAGAACTTTTATACTTATCATTGTTTATCACTACAGGCTTTAACGATCGAATCGAATTTGACATTGTCGGGATTTCAAGAACCGACACCCCAGTTGTTTATGCCTCTGAGGCGCTAATGAATCAAATTGCGTTTACTAGTTTTCATCCATTAGAACTCTTTCATGAAAGCGAAATTTCTATCGTTGCAGGTAGAACAATTGAAACCGATTATGAAGTATTAATGCCGGTTTATGAAGGATTTGATCCCAATACATTTACCCCACATACATTTGAGATGAATAACCGTGATTATTCAGTTGTAGGGGTTTATCAAGTTACAATCGATGAAACATTACTTGATACAGATCGTTTGATGATGAATCTAAGCACTTTAAAACAAGACTTCTACCATCAATCAACCTCAAATAGCCGAGCACGCATCATTTATTCAAGCAATGTAAGTGAAACCTTAGCTTATTTAAATTCTTTAGATATTGAAGGCGTGCATTTATATGCAGAAGCACGCAGTGAATATTTAGCAGTAGCATTATATCGCTCAATGGGAACCTTAATTTTTTCAGGGGTTTCCTTAATTGCAACGGCACTCAGTTTTTACTTTGTCATTCGTTCTTCTATGATTTCTCGTATCTATGAAATTGGGGTGTATCGTTCCCTTGGAACCAAACGTATTGATATCATCAAACGATTTATTTTAGAAAGTGCGATTATCACGACATTTAGTTCATTAATAGGCTTTATAGGGATGACTTATATCATTTATAGCACCCAAAAAGCCGCAGGCGATTTATTTAGGATCGGTCATGTAAGTCCTTTAAGCATTTTAGCAGGCATCGCGTTTATCTATTTTGTTAATATAGTCTCAGGTATTTTACCAGTTACAACTTTAATGAGAAAAACGCCAGCCCAAATTAACACCCAATACGATTTATAGAAAAAAGCACGCAATGCGTGCTTTTTTATAATTTATCCATTTCTAAAACATATGACGCTATATCAAATTTACGTTTTAATCCGTTACTATTCATATAACGCAGTTTGCCAAATACAGCATTGGTTTGCCACGCTCTATCATGCTTACCAAAACACCAAGCAACCCCGGCATAGCTATTAGGGTCTCTTCCATCTATAAAATAAGCATTATTTAAAGATAATATCGTTTCATAGGCGGTTTTATAATCAGGACTCCACTCAATAATCTTTTTGCCCCAATACATGCGCATATAGTTATGCATAAAACCGGTTTTAACCATTTCTTTCATGGCCGCATTAAAATAAACATCATGGGTTTTAAACTGAATATAATCATCTTTTGTATAAAGGTATTCGCGTTTATCTTCTATATGAATTTTCATCGTTTCATAAGCCCACGCATCTGTCATGGTTTCAAATTGGTCATAACCATCACAATAATAAACATAATTATAAGCAAGTTCTCTACGGACTAAGAGTTGTTCTAAATAGTTTTCAACCGCAACTGGAAACTGATCAAGCTTAGCATGGACGCTTAAGTAAACCTCAACCGTGCTAATTTGGCCAAAATGTAAGTAGGGACTTAAAGTACTCGTATAGTTTTTACTAGGGTCATTACTTTCAGGATAATGGTTTAGTGCGTTTTCTATAAAATGGTTTAGTCGATTAAGCGCTTCACCGTAGCCGCCTTTAAAATAGGGACTTTTCTTAATAGTGTCATCACATTTAAGCAAAGTTAATGTAGCTTCAATGGGTTGTTCAAATAACGATGAAGAAAATTCACCCGCATGAAGAACACGTTCGATAGGGCATTCATCCAAATAATCATCGACAACTTTAAGTAATTTTCCTCTAATGGTTCTTGCACCGTATTCACATTTTTGACTAGTCTTTTCAACAGGAACAATCAAATCTGCATCCACCATAACAGTATATAACTTTAGTGCTTTAGCAACACGCATCACTTCACTTTTTAATGTTCTAAGGGGTGCTAAATAACTTTTATCTAAAATAAATGCGCATGCTTCTTTCATCAAAGGCGTTAACACATCCTCAAACGCACCCATCTCCATGACAAAATCAATGTTTAAAGCGTTCATCTTTGGGACTAATGCATAAAGGCCTTCTAACATAAAAGTATAATGACGAAGATTCGCCTCTTTAAAAGAAGGCGTTAATACAAATACTACTTTTAAGGGTTTATGGATAGTGTTCGCAATTTTTATGGCTTCACTTAACGCATAATTATAGTCTATTCTTTGCGATTGTTGCATCCAATATAAAACGTAATCTTTTTCCTTGTTAATTTTAAAATCTGCAGAAACCATAAGACGGTCATAATGCATAAAATCACCCTTTCATGTATAATATTATTAAGAGGTGGTACGATGATTGCACATCTATTTATTAAAAATTTTAAAGCCTTCAAAAAAACAAGCATTGTTTTAGGGGAACACACCTTACTTATTGGGACACATAATAGTGGTAAAACTACCGTGTTAGAAGTACTAGATGCGTTTTTTAATCACCGTTTAGATAAAGATCAGATTCGTAATAAATCACTGGATGTTGTTATTGAGTGTTTAATTGACGATGAACGATATAGAAAAACATTTTCACCACCACACTATACATTTAACGCTGATTTGTCTATTGGAGATTTTACACAGATTAAAGCATTAAAATATATTTACTTACCCCAACAAGCAAAAGCATTTGAAGCAACGATGAATGATTTTTATAACTTAACCTTAGCTATCCCAAAAACAAAAGAAATCGATGACTTTATTAAAAACTACCCACTCTTTTATAATAAAATACACCCAGTATTTCAAAAAGAAATCCAATACTTTAACTTAAGATTAAAAGAACCACTCAGCCACCAACAGATTAAACATTATCAAACAGCCTTACTGAGTGATGCAGATAAAACGCATTTAATTATAGGGATAGATTCAGTAGAACGCAACCTAGATAGTGACGCATGGCTTTCCTTAATTGAAGGCTGTTCACAAAGTATTATTACTACGAAACAGAAACAACTTGTCGATAAATACCCACACACCATAACCCCGTTATTTAAAACAACCGTTAAAAAAGAAGTAGATACTTATACCAAAACAGTCGGAAAGAAATTTCAAAAAACCTTTATGCTAGTAGAAGGTAAATACGATGTCCCTTGGTTTGAAAAAGCCTTACGCTTACTAGGTAAAGCAAATGATTACCGAATCTTACCTTGCGGTGGATTTGGGAACATACAGTTTGTTAGAGCACAACTTCATAAAGCAGGCTTCAAAACCATTACCATAACCGATGGAGACATTTTTTCAGGTGGGTATCAATTATCCAAAAGTATTATCGAACTTTATGCCGATAAAGACTACGTCAATCAGCGTTTTAATACCAATTTTAAAGAAATGCCAAGTGATAAACATGAATTGTTTAATCAAATCAAACAAAAAGATGATGTGGTTAAAAAAGTATTATCTTCTTGGGCAATCACACGGCTTGAATTAAATCATGCATTTGTTAAAGAAATCGATGAAATGATTACCGATTATGAACGAAAACACTAGTTTGGTTTAAAAACACCTAAAAATCTAGTATAATATCATTATATCACCGTAGGAGGGAACCCAATGAAATTTTATATTAAACCCAATCATTTTGCACAATATCGTAGTTTTAAGATTCGTGATGAATCACAAGGGGAGCTTTTCAAGATAAAAGGAAAGTTTTTCTTAGGACTACGCAGATTAACCATTAAGGATATGAACGGAGAAATGTTATATACGGTAAAAAGAATTTGTACGTTAAATTTTTATAGAACGTATATTGTTAAAAATGAACTAAATGAAGAGGTTGCACGTATATCACGCACTTTTGCTAGAAACAAGCCACTTTATATGGTTACCATGAAAGATTATATTATCCATTTTGAAGGGGACATTCATTCACATTCTTTTTCTCTTCATGATGAAAAAGAAAAATTAGTTGAAATTAAAAAAGGTGAGTTTCCATTTGGTGAAGCATTTGAGATTAATGTAACCACAGAAAGAAAAACATTACTACATCTATTTTTAGTTGTAGCGATTGATCAAATGAATCATGAGCGAAAAAAATATAAATCAGCAGCCTAATTGTGATATTTGTAACACCCCATGTACCATCCTCATTGATCATCAACTAAAAATTTCTAAACAAAGTGTTACTTATGCAGTGTGTCCTAATTGTGGTTTTACTAAAAAAACAACAGCCTTTTTCGCTAATGCGATAGAAGAAAAACGTCAGTATGATTTCCATGAAAATTCTTTAGATAATTTAGGCTATGTAAACTATTTAAAAGCATTCATTAACGAAGCGGTCACACCATTTATTCAAAAAGGATCCGCATTAGATTTTGGAGCAGGTCCTGGACCTGTTCTTAGTTATTTATTAAAGGATTTAGGGTTTGAAGTTTCCCTATATGATCCTTTTTACCACCCCGATAAAACCGTATTAAATAACCATTATGACTTAATCACATCAACCGAAGTATTTGAACATTTTTATAACCCACTTGAATCGATAAAAGAAGTGGTGGATTGTTTAAAACCAAATGGGTTATTAGTGGTTATGACAAGTTTTAAAACCATGGATGATGAAACATTTAAAACCTGGTGGTATAGGCGAGATATCACGCATGTAAGCTTTTATACTGAAGAAGCATTTGAAATTATTGCATCAAAATTTAACTTAAGAAAAATCTATACTAATCATGTCAATATTATTGTATTTAGAAAAGAGGATTGATCATGAAAATTTATGTTAATGATACAGATTATCAACACTTTTTACATCAAGCACTTAAAGACAAAATTACACTAGTTCAAAATAAGCATGATGCAGAATATATCATATCAGGCTCTTTTAAAGAAGACGATTATAATCCACAATTAAAAGGGGTTATCATCCCTTATACCGGTCATGATAGAATTGATTTAAACACACTTAAAAATCATGATGTTAAGTTATTTAACACCACAGTCCATTCTAAATTTGTGGCTGAAAAAGCCGTGACTTTAATGTTTACTTTACTAGGTAATATGATTCATTATCATAACGAACTTAAAAAAGGTTCTTGGAATAAACGAAACACAAAAGAACGCGTCCCTTGGGTGAGTGTCTTTGATTTAAATATCGGTATTTATGGCTACGGACGCATTGGCCAGTGGATCCATGATATGTTAAAACCATTTAATACGAATATCGTTGTGATTGACCGTAAAAAAGACTATCCAAAAGACGTTTTATTAGTCGATAGCCTTGAGGCTTTGGTTGAGTCAAGTGATGTTATTTTTATTGCAGCCCCACTTAATAAGTACACTGAAGGCGCATTTAATAGAGATATTTTAAACCGTATGCAAGACAAATATTTAATCAATGTTGGACGCGGTAAAATTATTCATGAAGACGCTTTATTTGATAGCTTAAACCATGGAAATTTGAAAGGGTTTGCGAGTGATGTATGGTGGGTGTATCCAAGTAAAGAAGAAAATACGCTACCATCTAATTACCCAATTCACAGCTTTGATAATGTGGTTATGAGTCCACATTGTGGAGGGTTTTCAACCACAAGTAGAAAAACCATGATGAAAGACGTATTAAAAACCATAGAAATGCTACTTGAAGAAAACTTCAGCCGAGCATTAAATATTGACACGCTTAATTAGGAGGCTGATCTCATGAAAACTCGATACGACGAACGTAATATTATCTTTTCTCGTGTGAAGTTAGAAAAAAACACAGAAGCTTATGATACCTATTACAAAAACCATCCAGAAATTAAAGAAAAAGATGATAGTTTAAGAGGATTTAATATCCGCACAAAACTAAGAGAAAGCGAAGCATATAAAGCGCTCTTTTTCCCGTTGACATCGAGTAATAAAGCCCTACTTAAACATTTACACACCGTTGTTGATGAGACCCCACTTTCAAACCGCGTAATCCCACCTAAAGATTTTCATAAAAATATTAAAGAAATCACTAAGCATTACGGAGCTTATGATGTTGGCATTGTAAAACTTAATGAGGACCATTATTATAGTCATAGTGGCGGATTAAGCACAAGTATTGGTATTGATAACTATGGAGAAAAAATTAAACCAACGTATACCCATGCCATTGTTTACATTATTCCAATGGATTTAGAATTTATAAACCGTGCCCCAAACTATGAAGAGATGATTGAAACCGAAAATGTGTACTTAAATATCGCTTTTACAGGAAGTCGTTTAGCACTCTATCTTAAAGGATTAGGATACAAAACAACTTTTCAAAGTGAAGCGTTTTATTTAACCCCACTTGTCCCGTTAGCATTTGATGCAGGACTTGGTGAAATAGGTATGACGAATCACTTAGTTCATCCTGAACTCGGTGACCGATTTAGAATTGGTGCTGTTTTAACCACCTTACAACTAGAAGCTGATACACCGATAGAATTTGGATTAGAAGATTTTTGTAAACGATGTGCCTTATGCGTGATGAACTGTCCATCTAAATCAATTACACCATTTCCTAGAATGGTTAACGGTAGAAAATTTTATAAATTTGATGATCAAAGTTGTTTCAATTTATGGAAAAATACAGGCACCGATTGTGGCACGTGTATTCAAAGTTGTCCTTTCACACAAGGCATCGACTTAAAAACGGTTTTATGGATGAAAAATGATTCAGAAAAAATCGATCAGGTACTAAAAGATCACCTAAAAAAACATACACGTAGAAGATATACCAAAGACCCTTTAGATATTGTAAACATTGAAGGAGGAAAAAATCATGACATTGACAATTGATATCCATGGCATGGTTGAATTTGATGCAATCAAAACACTCGAAAAGTTTATTGCAAACGCCCCGAAAAACTGTACTGAAATTATTGTGATTCACGGGTATACCCAAGGATCTATATTAAAAGATATGGTACGTAATCCCAATAAATTAAGAAGTCGCCGAATCAAAAAAAGAAAACTTACAATGAATCAAGGCGAAACCATTTTAGAACTTTATGTCTAGAAGTGTTTTAATGAAACTTGTTGTCGCAGTGAGTTTTGCGATCATGACGGGTTTTGTGATTCTTGGGATTTATGTAGAACAATGGGGTGCAACACTAATTATTGGCGCCGTTATTTTTGTAGGGGTTAGCTTAGTTTTCATGCAACTTATCTATGCCTATTATTTATTTAATATGGAAAAAACACGTCGCCAACACGAAATGAAAAAGTGCCCTCATTGTGAGGCGGCTATATATCATTCAGATTCAGTCTGCCCCTATTGTAAAAAGCCAATCGTTTAACTTTTAACACAATCAAAAAAATCCGTACAAATACGGATTTTTTTTGTTATAATAAACATGAGCGTAAAAAAGTAAGCGTTTTTATTTTGAAAAAAGAGGTGAACTATGTACGAAATTGTAGAGAAAAAAGTACTGAATAAAGACATTGATTTAATGTCTATCAAAGCCCCTTTAGTGGCGCGTAATGCAAAACCAGGTCATTTTATTATTTTAAGAGTTGATAAAGATGGTGAACGCATTCCACTAACGATTGCCGATATTGATGGAGATAATGTTATTATCATTTATCAAAAACTAGGGTATTCAACGGCACAACTTGGTTTAAAAGAAGCTAAAGATACCATTGAAGACTTTGTGGGTCCTTTAGGTAAGGCGGCTCATATTCGTGATGTAAAACACGTTATTGGTGTTGCGGGTGGGGTTGGAAGTGCACCACTTTTACCGCAACTAAAAGCGTATAAAGAAGCAGGAATTAAAGTTGAACTGATTTTAGGTGCCCGTTCAAAAGATTATTTAATTTTAAAAGAAGAATATGCATCATTTTGTGACTTGATTACCATCACAACTGATGATGGAAGTGAAGGGACAAAAGGATTAGTAACCCATGCACTTGAAGCCCGTTTAAAAGAAGCGCCTTCAATTGATCACGTCATCGCTATTGGTCCAGTAATTATGATGAAATATGTTGCATTAATGGCTAAACAATATGAAAAAAGCATTGATGTATCATTAAATCCAATCATGATTGATGGAACAGGTATGTGCGGAAATTGCCGTGTCAGTATAGGGGGAAAAACGTTCTTTGCATGTATTGATGGGCCTGATTTTCCAGGCGAAGAAGTAGATTTTGATGAACTTATGGCGAGACAAAACTACTATAAAGATGAAGAACACCTTTGTAATATAGGATTAAAGAAATGAAACATCAACAGCCTAGATTAAAAATGCGTGAACAAGATGCTTGTTTGCGTCAAGAAAATTTTTTAGAAGTTGCACTAGGATACTCGCTTGAAGAAGCTCGCCAAGAAGCCATGCGTTGTATCGATTGTAAAAATCCTCGTTGTGTAGCGGCATGTCCAGTAAAAGTTAAAATTCCTGAGTTTATAAAATATTTATTAGAAGATGCTTTAGATCAAGCTTTTGAAACCATTTATGAAGATAACATCTTACCTTCTATATGTGGCCGTGTTTGTCCACAGGAGAGTCAATGTGAGGGTGCGTGTATATTGGCCATTAAAGGTGAAAGTGTCTCAATTGGTGCTTTAGAACGCTTTGTAGGTGATTATGGCATGGAACACAGCCTTGCTAAAAAACCTGTTGAAGAAAGTAATGGAAGAAAAATAGCAGTTGTAGGTTCAGGACCAGCAGGGCTTGCGAATGCTGCTAGTCTACGAAAAAAAGGGTATGAAGTGACCATTTATGAAGCCTTACATGATTTTGGTGGGGTGTTAAAGTATGGTATTCCTGATTTCCGTTTACCAAAAGATATTGTAACCAATGAAATTAATAACCTAAAAGATTTAGGGGTCAAATTTGTTAAAAATGCCGTCATTGGAAAAAGCATTACCATTGATCAATTATTTCAATCAGGTTATGAAGCGATTTTCATTGGAAGTGGTGCAGGCTTACCGAGTGCACTGGGTGTACCAGGTGAGAATTTAAACGGTGTTTATTATGCAAATGAGTTTTTAACACGCGTTAATTTAATGAAGTCACGTGTTAACAACCTCACTAAAACACCAATGAAATTAGGCGACAATATCGCCGTTGTTGGTGGTGGAAATGTGGCAATGGATGCTGCACGTACTGCAAAAAGACTTGGGGCAAAAAATGTGTTTATTTTATATAGAAGAGATAAAGATAGCTTACCTGCAAGATTAGAAGAAATCCATCATGCTGAAGAAGAAGGTATAGACTTTAGATTACTCACTAACCCAGTAGAAATCATTGGTGAAGATAGAGTTGTAAAACAAGTTCGATGTGAAATCATGAAACTCGGTGAACCAGATACCTCTGGAAGAAGACGCCCATTACCAACAGGCGAATATATAACCTATCACATTGACAACATCATCATCTCTATTGGGCAAAAACCGAATCCGATTTTAAAAGAAAATACCATCGGACTAGATACGCAACCTTGGGGTGGTATTTTAACCAATCAATATCAAATGACAAGTATTCCTGGTGTGTTTGCTGGTGGCGATGTTGTTACAGGTGCTGCAACAGTTATTTTAGCAATGGGTGCAGGAAAAGATGCTGCACACCACATGCATGAGTACCTTTTAACTAAACACAATTAAAAAAAAGGGCTTAAAGGCAACTTTAAGCCCTTTTTATATTGACAATCTGTGATTTTATTGATAAACTTTGATAATAAGATATTTTGATAATCAAAATAAAAATAATGGAGGAAAATATGAGTAAAATTGGATTAGTTGTTTGCGGAAACTCTGGTATTGACTATTTTAAACATGATTACGACATTCGCGTAATTCGCTCTATGTTACTATTTGGTGAGGAAGAGTATACTGACTTTGTTGATATTAAAGCAGAAGAGTTTTACAAAATGTTAGTTGACAAACCTGAACTTCATCCATCAACAGCACAAACTGCAACAGGGGTTATTTTAGAAACTTACGAAGAACTTAAAAAAGATGGTTTTGATGAAATTTTAGTTATAACATTATCTGCAAAATTAAGTGGGACTTATGAGG
>NZ_JBIOAG010000045.1:0-14245 GCF_043951795.1 Liberiplasma polymorphum
CTTCGAGTCCTTATTTTTTTATTTCATGATGACACGGTTACGGCCTTTATCTTTTGCTTCATAAAGGGCTTGATCGACTTCTTTATAACTATCTTTAAAACCATCTTTTATTTCATGATTTAAGCGGGTAATCCCGATTGAAATCGTAATCATAAGTTCTAAACCATGTACTTTAAAGACATTGTTTTGGACCATGACACGGATACGGTCTGCTAATATTCTTGCCCCTTCAGGGGTTGTATGAGAAAGTAAAAACATAAATTCTTCGCCACCCCAACGTGCAACGGTATCAGATTCACGCACACGGGATTTAAAGATTTCAGAAAGTTCTTTCAAAATTTCATCGCCTACATCATGGCCGTAATTATCATTAATCGTTTTAAAATGATCGATATCAACTAGTAGTAATGAAGCTTCATGATTGTAACGTCTATTAATACTTGCTTCATAAGCAATTTGTCTTTCAAAAAAACGTCTATTAGGAAGTTTTGTAAGGGGGTCAATGGTTGCTAAGATTTCTAGTTGTTCATTTTTAGTTAATAATTCTATTGTGTAATCTAGTTCACGGGTTAAATAATGATAAAAAACAGTAGAACTAAATAATACACCGACATAAATTATAGTTGCATTAATTAAATGCGTATATAAAATATCTAAGTTATCTTGAAAAATAAACACTCCAATAATGAATAACAAATAGGGAATTGTATAAATAACAATATTCCAATAAGGTCTAATGTAAATAATGAGTCCGAAAGTAAGTAAATGAACAGTAAATAATGTGATATGTCCGTGAGAAAGCTGATCAAACATGCTTATAACAGCAACAAGTATTAAAACTGTAAACACTGTCCAAAGCGGTAGTCGCTGGATACTTTGGTGCACCTCAAGCGGTGCATGGCGCTTTAAATATAGAAAAATAAACAAACTTATAGATAAAACAGCTAAAATAAAATGCAGTGTGTAAGAAATCACAACGAGTTCATGAGCATTTTCTATTAACCTTACGCGTTCAACTTGTAATAAAAATAAGACCTCTATTAAAAAGATCCCTAAAAGTAAGATGCGTAAACGGCGAATATTTCTTTTAGCAATAGCCTGTTCCATAGTATCACCTCATAAAATATTATAGCATAAAAAAAGATTGCATAGTATGCAATCTTTACCAAACTCTTCGATCATCATCGTCGTCATCTTCATCATCTACAAAAACGACTTCATCTAAATCTTCAATATCCCAATCTTCATAATTATAGGGGTCATGAGGATTTTCAAACCCTTTAGATTTTTTATAATAAGGGGTTTTACCCGTTAATAATAACGCAATGATAAACCCACTAAATAATCCGCCTAGATGACCCGCAGTACTAATATTTCCAAAGAATGAAAAGACCACATTAAGTAAGATTATTCCGCGGATACTTGAGATATCTTGTGGGCTGAACCAGTCTGATCTTACCATCGTTAAATAAAATAAAAATCCCATCGTTCCAAAGATTGCCCCACTTGCCCCAAGCGTTGATACGATTCTAAAGCTTTCTAAATAAACAAAACTATAATACTCCCAGCCGTAAACAATTAAACTAGAGCCTAATCCAGAAACAATCAGTGCAATTAAATATTTTTTAGAACCAATTAAACGTTCCAAACTAGCCCCAATAATATAAAATCCAAAAAACGTATTAAATAAGTAATGTAAAAAACTTCCATGTAAGAATATGGCAGTGATTAATCGATAGTATTCCGTATTTAAAGCAACGGTGTTAGGGCCGATTTGATCGAAAGTTCTAATGGCACCTAATTGGCCTAAATTAATACCAAATACAATTAAGAAATTTTGTAAAATAAAGACAATTGAAATAATTACAATCATCACAAAGCTTACAGGGTTTGATTGAGGAAAAGTATTCAATCTGTTACTAGATAATATTGGCACGCTACATTCCTCCTTTAAAGAAAATAAGTGGGACTAACATTTCGTCATCTTTTAGTCCTGCGTGGTGCGCGATGTGTTTTTTATCTTGTGATAGTTCAAAGAAATAAACATCAGTCGCAATGGAAATATAATTCCCTAAACACGTATCTACAAAAGGATGTTTTTTTCCATGACCTAAAAGGCCTGTTTTAAGAAAATCATCTTTTTTATATAAGGTGAAAAAATCTCCATACTTCTTATTAAACAAAGTTTCAAAGGTTTTTGTTTGATTTTCTTTAATAAAAAATGTGGTAGCACGAGGTTCAATTGAAGGGTTATGTTCAAAAGTATCTACAAGCTCAGTATCACTAAACAAATCAATAGGGACAACATCAGTTAACCCATGATCGGCTGTGACTATAACTAATGTATCTTGACTTGCAAGGGCTTGAAGTCTTTCCATAATGTTATTAAGTTCTATAGCTTTAGCTTTAGTTTCCTGGCTATAGATACCAGTTTTATGTTCGGTTAAGTCTGGTTCTACAATATAGAAGTAACTTAGGGTTAAATCATGTTTTTTAGTAAAGTCTAAGTATGCTTTAATCCCGTGTTCAACACTCGTGTAACCGGCTTTATCAATTGGATAAGGGAAAAAGATTTTTCCCGTTATCTCAGGACGTAATTTTGTGATTTGGTCAATAAAACTTTCACGGTTAAAAAACGTCTTTAAATCAGGATGTATGACTTTTTTTGAATCATAATAGTCTTCTTCAATAAAGACTGTGAAATACGTATCATAATCTTTAAAAAATTGAAACCACCCTAAAAACCCACTTTCATAAGGAGTTAACCCAGTAAGAACTGCGGTTGTTGCTGCAGTAGTAGTTGGTGGGAAGACTGAGGTAAGGGTAGTTTTAAAAGCGCTATTTAAAAGCGCAGTATTTGGAAGATGCGCTTTTAGTAAGTTCACACCAAAACCATCCATTAATACTAACACAATATGTTTATATTCTTTCGTTAATTCTTCTTTTAAAATTGGTAACGATGGATGATTGGTATTGTTACCAAAATGTTCGTTTATAGTTGCGGTGATATTTACAATTGATTTTTTATAATTTGGAACCATTGACTTCACCTAACTTTCGTATGTATAGTTTAGCGATAAATGAAGATTTTTTCAAGGAAAAGCACTTGATTTGTTATAATAGAAGCGAGGAGTGATACAATGATTAACTTTATCTATCATAATCCAACAAAGATTATTTTTGGAAAAGATCAAATTGAAGCACTAAGAACTGAGTTATTACCTTATCAAGGGCAAAGTATATTACTTGTATATGGAAAAGAGTCAATAAAAAAAATTGGGGTCTATAAGATTTTAATTAAAATTTTTAAAGATTTAAAAATCAAACACTTTGAAGAAAGTGATGTGCGTGCAAATCCAAGTATTGAAAGTGTCATAAGTGGGAGAAAGACCATTATTGAACAAGATATTAAATTTGTATTAGCTGCAGGTGGCGGTAGCGTCATTGATGCGGCTAAAGCAATCGCTTTTAGCCCGTTTGTGGATGAAGATAAAGTATGGGATGTCTTTTTAAGAAAGACTGATGCTAGTGAAGCTTTACCTTTGGGGGTTGTTTTAACCCTTGCAGCAACAGGCTCAGAAGCTAATGGAAATACCGTCATCACCAACGATAAAACAAATGAAAAACGCGCTGTGGCGTATCCGTTTATTTTCCCACGTTTTGCGATTATTGATCCAAGTTACACCATGCATGTAGAAAAACATTTTGTGATTGCAGGGTGTATTGATATTGTCATGCATGTATTTGAACAGTTCTTCTCAAATACACAACGTACAGAAACCAGTGATTATATGAGTATGGGTATTGTAAAAAGTGTGTTTGAAAACTGTGATCGTTATTTAAGAGGCTATGATTCTTATGAAACGCGTGCAAATATTAGTTGGGCCGCAACAATTGGATTAAACTGGATATTAGCACAAGGTAAAGTAGGCGATTGGGCAAGTCATCGTTTAAGTTATCCAATTACACAGTTTTATGGAACAACCCATGGGTATGCTTTATCAACGATTTACCCTGCGTGGCTTAAAACCACGTTAAAACATAATCCAATTACGATGAAACAACGCCTAACATTCTTAGGTAGAGAACTCTTTAACGAACAAGACCCTGAAAAAGTGATTGATGCGATTCAAGCCCTCTTTAGAAGTTGGGGAGCGCCAACATCATTTGAAGAAGCAGGGATTCAATTAGATGATGCATCACTTGAAAAACTAGTTAGTAATGCGCTAGCACTTGGTAATGTAGGAACGGTTGTTTCTATTGATAAACCGATTGCGAGAGAATTATTTGAACGCGCTAAATAGTATAAAAAAGTCACCCACTGGGTGGCTTTTTATTTTATGCTTTTCCAAAATTTTTCAATTGAATCTGAAATATAATCATCTTCTGTAATAAATGCAGCTTGCTTCCAATGACTTGGGAATAACGCCTTATATTTAGCAAGTTGGTAACGGCTATCAAATAAGATAGCAATACCAGCATCTTCTTTAGTTCTAATGACTCTACCCACGGCTTGAATGACTTTGTTCATTCCAGGGTAAGTATAGGCATAATCAAAGCCGTTATAGCCTTTACTATTATAGTAGTCTTTTAACAGTTCATTCATCACATTAAACTGTGGCAGTGCGACCCCAACAACTAAAACGCCACTTAACATATCCCCAATATAATCAATGCCTTCACTAAAAGAACCGCCTAAGACTGAAAATAAGATTTTAGAATCTGTTCCTGTTTCCTTAAAACTGGTTAAAAAATCTTCACGTTCAAATAAATTCATCTCTTTATTTTGAACCATAAGCGTATAACCGCTTGCATCAAATTGTTCTAACACCATATTCATATATTGATAACTTGGGAAGAAGACAATGTAATTCCCTTTTTTGCCTTCAAGCATCGCATAAATGGTATCGATGATTTTTGTGACGCTTAAGTTTCTGTCGCGATATTTTGTGCTAGTTGATACATCAATCATTAACCCTAAACGGCTCGGATCAAAGGGACTTGGCACTTCAAATTTCACCCCGACCCCTTGGGTAAGTAAACTGGCATAATAATCTACAGGATTTAACGTTGCACTAAATAACGTGGTGCCTTTAGCGCGTGAATCAATAATTTCTTTAACCGGTTTTGAAGCATCAAAACAAACAATGTTAAAAAGCACATCATCTCCACTAGTTTCAATGGTGAAACGGAAGGCATCGGTATAATATTCACTAATGCGAATAAACTGAACAAGTAAAAAATAAGCATTTCTAATATCTTTTCTTAAAGGATGTTTTTTATACGTTTGTAAAAGTTCATCTAATTTGTTCATTAAAACATGGGTTTGATTAAGTAAGATTGGATCAATGTGCTCATCTACATAAA
Organism: Liberiplasma polymorphum; assembly: GCF_043951795.1. Classification (NCBI taxonomy): domain Bacteria; kingdom Bacillati; phylum Mycoplasmatota; class Mollicutes; order Liberiplasmatales; family Liberiplasmataceae; genus Liberiplasma; species Liberiplasma polymorphum. The sequence continues at coordinate 5,368 of NZ_JBIOAG010000045.1, forward strand.
ATTGTGTTTTAATAATGTCATGAGTATTAATCAGAGTCTCCATGGTTTGAAGTAACTGATTAATAGTGCGTTTAGGACTAGGTTTAAAGCCTTCAATCGTAGTTAGTAATGTTTTAATTTCATTTAGTGTAATGGTAGAAGAATACATACTTCTAGAGCGGTCTACTAAGTTATGGACTTCATCAATTAACAGTTTAGGTGTATAGTAATCATCTTCAAAATAACGGATGAGTTTAATTCTTGGGTCAAACACATAATTATAATCACAAATGATAATGTCAGAATAGTTAGAAATCTCTAACGCAAATTCATGTGGGCATATGGTATGAAGTTCCCCATAAGCTTTAATGAGTTTGGCATCATAGACATCATCATGAACAAATATGTCTTCTAACCCACCTTTTAAACGGTTGTAAAATCCTTTTGCGTAAGGACAAATCTCAGGATCACAGTCCACTTCATCCATTAAACACATATTTTCTTTTGAGTTTAAAGTAATGGCTTTTATTTTTAAGCCATTAGCTTTTAAGGTTTCAACCGTTTCAACGGCGATGGTTTTACCCGCGTTTTTAGCCGTTAAATAAAAGAGTTTTTCTTTATCATTACTTAACGTTTTTAAGCCTGAAAATATCGCCCCAATCGTTTTTCCAATCCCTGTAGGTGCGGTAGCATATAAAATATCTTCTTTCATTAAGGTTTGGTAAACAGCCCCCATAAAATGGTATTGACCTTCGCGGAAAGCATCAAACGGAAAACTTAAGCCCTCAAGCGACTTCATTTTATTAAACTGATGTTCTTGATAGATTTTTTGCCACTGGGTATATTTAACAATTGATTCAGTGAATGCTTTTTTTAATTGATCAAAGCGCATGCGCTTTGTGAAGGTTTTAATGGCTTCAGTTTCTGTATGAATATAGGTAAGCCATAAAGTAATACTTTTTAGATTATGGTTTAAACAATAAATATATCCATATATTTTAGCCTGCATGAGATGCGCAGGAAAAGTGGTTTCTTCAATAAGACTTAAATCGGTTTCAGTGGATTTAATTTCTTCAATGATTAACGTATTATCACGTTTTAGTAAACCATCCATTCGGCCACTTACATGGTATTCAAAATCTTCATAAGGAAAAAACGTTTCTACAAAGACTTCTTTGTGCTCATCTTCAAGATACGTTGCTTGGCGTTTCATATGTAATTTTGTGCCAATGAGTTGTGCGTTTCTTAATTTAGTCTGATTTGATAAATCACCACTAGCATAACTAAATGTAACTAAATCTTTCGCACTAATTCTAATTTTTTCCATAAAAAAACTCCGTAAAAGTGATACTTCATTTTACCATACTTTATTTTATATATATAGAGATACTTGATTGTTTAAACGACGACCTTATGATAAACTATCATAAAGTATGTCATTGCTTTAAAGGAGTGTTTTATGGATTATGAAATTAAATATTTAGAACTACTAAGTAATGAATTTCCAACCGTACAATCAGCTTCAAGTGAATTTATAAACTTAAATGCGATTTTAAATTTACCAAAAGGCACAGAACATTTCATTACAGATATTCATGGTGAATATGATGCGTTTAATCACTTTTTGAAAAACGCCTCAGGAATCATTAAAGAAAAAATTGATCAATTATTTAAAAACTTAAGTGAGGCTGAGCAAAATCGTCTGGCTTTTTTCATTTACTATCCTACTGATATGCTAAACAAGTACCAACAAAAACTATCAAAAAAAGGTTTCAATGAACTATTAAAAGAAGTCATCTTTTATATGATAGAGCTCTCTAAACATTTAGCGACTAAATATACCAAAAGTAAAGTAAGAAAAACACTACCAGAAGAGTATTCTTATATTATTCAAGAACTCATTTATGAATCAGGTTCTCATGAAGATAAAGAACGTTACTATCAATCGATCATCGAAGCAATATTCGAAACCAAGCGTGAGAGTAAGTTTATTGTTCAAATCAGTAAATTTATTAGAAATTTAGCGATTGATAGATTGCATATTGTAGGAGATATTTTTGATAGAGGCCCAAAACCACACCTAGTCATGCAAAAACTCATGACAAAAAAACATGCCGATATTCAATGGGGAAATCACGATATTATTTGGATGGGCGCTGCAGCGGGTAGTAAAGTTAGTGTTGCCAATGTCATAAGGATTGCAGCACGTTATAACAACTTAGATTGCTTAGAAGATGGATATGGCATTAACTTACTCCCTCTTGCACGTTTTGCATCTAAAGTGTATGCTGATGATCCTTGTACACACTTTATTCCAAAAGAGTCTGATGTTTTAACCCATGACCAAGATGAACGTTTGTTTGTGGCTAAAATGCATAAAGCCATTACCATTATTCAGTTTAAACTAGAACGCGATGTCATCTTAAGAAACCCATGTTTTAATTTAAGTGATCGTTTATGTTTAGATAAAATTAATATCAAAGATGGCACCGTCAAGATCAACGGGGATACTTACCCATTAAAAGATACCCATTTTCCAACCGTTAATTTTAACGACGACCCGTATAAACTTACCCATGAAGAAAAAGACATCATTAATCATTTAACCCAGCTATTTAGACATAACGAGATGTTACAACTGCATGTGAAATATTTATTCCAAAAAGGCAGCATGTATTTAAAATACAATAACAATTTACTCTTCCATGCAGCCATTCCAATGAACGAAGATGGCACCTTTATGGTGCAAAAAATTGATGGGATTAATTATAGCGGTAAAGGATTATTTGAAGCGTATGAGCGTAAAATACGTCATGCCTATTTAAACCGTTACAGTAAAGATAATAACGACTTAGATTACTTCATGATGCTTTGGCAAGGAGCGAGTAGTCCTTTATTTGCTAAACACGCCATGAAAACCTTTGAACGCTATTTTATTGAAGATAAAAAAGCGCATAAAGAAATCATGAATCCTTACTTTAAATTACGTGAAGATGAGAAAGTTTTAGACACCATTTATGAAGCTTTTGAGTTAAGTAAAAAACATTCAAAAATTATTAACGGGCATGTCCCACTTGATGTGACAAAAGGCCATCAAGTCGTTCTTGCCAATAAACGTATTTATAATATTGATGGTGGTATGAGTAAACAATACGTCAAATCTACCAACATCGGTGGGTACACCCTTATAAGTGATTCCTATGCTTATTTCTTGGTCTCTCACGAACGTTTTGCCTCATACAGCCAACTCATACACCAAGAACGTGATATCGTTAGTGTCACAAGATATGAAGACTTAAACACAAGAAGAACTTATATTTACGATACCGATAAAGGCAAAGAATTAAAAGATAGAATTAACGATTTAGCTAAACTCATCGCGTGTTACCGCGACGGAACAATTAAAGAAAAAGCTTAAAACATACCCTTTGCAAAAAGGGTTTTTTTATACCCAAAAAAGACTTATTTAAAAAAAGTACAAAAAAGTGTATATTAGATGAAAAAAGTTAAGTGATACGTTACACTAATAGTGTCATTATGTGTGACTTATTTTTTTCAAAAAAACTATTTATAACAATTCTAATTAAGGAGGAACACCCATGATATTAGACAAGTATGATCCACTCAAAAAAGAGATGTTTCAAGTCTTAGATAAAGACGGTAAAGTCGTTAACAAAGAACTTGAACCAAAAATTGATGATGAAGTACTCTTAAACATGTACCGTGTCATGTCTTTAACTCGTATTGCAGATATCAAAGCATTACAATACCAACGTCAAGGACGTATGCTTACTTTTGCGCCAGTTTCTGGACAAGAAGCAGCACAAATCGGACCGATGGCTGCATCAAAACCTGAGGACTTTTTAGTTCCAGCATTTAGAGAAATGGCAGCGATGCTTTATAAAGGCGTAACCCTAGAACAAGCATACCTATATTGGTATGGAAATGAACTTGGATCACGTTTTGATGATGGCGTTAATGTAATGCCAGTAAACGTACCAATTGGTTCACAAATTAACCATGCGGCTGGAATTGCCTATGCATCAAAATTACAAAAGAAAGACCAAGTTGCTTTCACCTATATTGGTGATGGTGGGACTAGTCACGGAGAATTCCACGAAGGGATGAACTTTGCATCAGTCTACAGCGTCCCAATGATTGCCATTATTCAAAATAATCAATACGCGATTTCAACCCCACGTGCAAAACAAACCAAATCTGAAACTTTAGCACAAAAAGCAGTTGCTTACGGAATTCCAGGGATTCAAGTTGATGGAAACGACGTTTTAGCAATGTATGCAGTCGTTAAAGAAGCACGTGAACGTGCGGTTAAAGGGGATGGCCCAACGTTAATTGAAGCATTTACTTATCGTTTAGGACCACATACTACCTCAGATGACCCAACAATTTATAGAAAAGATGAAGAAGTTGAAGAATGGAAAACAAAAGATCCACTCCTACGCTTCAGAAAATATTTAAGTAACAAAAAACTATGGAATCAAGACAAAGAAGATGCCTTACAAAAAGAATTAACAGACTTTGTCGGAACAACATTTAAAAAAGTTGAAGAATCAGGACTTGTACCACTTGATGATATCTTCGATTATACTTATGGTGAATTAACCAAAGAGTTAAAAGAACAAAAACAAGCTTATCTTGAATACTTAGAAGAAAGTGAGGGCAAATAATATGGCACAACTAACATTATTACAAGCCATCAACAAAACCCTTGAACAACAAATGGAATTAGATGAATCCGTTGTAGTATTTGGTGAAGATGCCGGTTTTGAAGGCGGTGTATTCCGTGTAACTGCAGGACTCCAAAAGAAATTTGGAGAAGCCCGTGTATTCGATACCCCAATCGCAGAAGCTGCGATTTTAGGTAGTGCTGTTGGGATGGCCGCAAACGGGTTAAAACCAGTCGCTGAAATTCAGTTTTCAGGATTTATGTTCCCAGGATACAATCAAATCGTGACACACATGGCGCGTATGCGTAACCGTTCACGTGGGAAGTTCAATCTTCCAATTGTTATTCGTATGCCATATGGTGGTGGCGTTAGAGCCTTAGAACACCATTCAGAATCATTAGAAACTTTATTTGCACATATTCCAGGGTTAAAACTCGTCATACCTTCAACACCGTATGATGCAAAAGGATTACTTGCAGCTGCAATTAAAGATCCAGACCCAGTTATTTATATGGAACCAAAACGTATTTATCGTGCCTTTAAACAAGAAGTCCCAGATGAGGATTATATTGTAGAAATTGGTAAAGCAAAAGTGGTTAAAAAAGGGAAAGATTTAACTGTTGTTGCTTGGGGACCACTTGTAAGAGAAGTCCAACAAGCTTTAAAATTACTTGAAGAAAATGGTGACAAAATCGATGTGGAATTAATCGATCTAAGAACCATTGCCCCAATGGATACAGATACCATTATTGAATCTGTTAAAAAAACTGGACGTATTTTAGTCGTTCACGAAGCGGTTAAAACATTAGGAATCGGTGCAGAAATCATTTCACGTGTAAACGAAAAAGCGTTCTTCTATTTAGAAGCACAGCCAACACGTTTAACAGGATTTGATGTAACCGTACCACTTCCAAAAGGTGAACATCACTTTATGTTAGAACCAAAACGTATTGCGCACGAAATCAAAAAATTAGCGACATTCAAATAAGGAGTGAGACCACATGTATGATTTTAAATTCGCAGACATTGGTGAAGGAATCCACGAAGGTCAAATCCTAAAGTGGATGTTTGAAGTCGGGGACAAAGTTGAAGAAGGAGATACCCTTTGCATCGTTGAAACCGATAAAGTAAACGCAGAATTACCTGCGCCTGTATCAGGTGTCTTAAAGAAAATTGGAGCTAAAGTCGGTGAAACAATCCACGTTGGTGAAACACTCGTCTTAATTGATGAAAATGGCGATGGAAGTAGTGAAACCGAATCTGAAGAACCAAAAGAAGAACCAAAAGAAGAACCAAAAGAAGAACCAAAAGAAGAACCAAAAGAAACTAAAAAAGAAGCATCAAAAGATTCTAAAAAAGAAGAGAAAATTGCAGAAGGCGATAAAGATGATAACGCAAGCGTTGTTGGGGCTTTAATCGTTTCTGATGATGTTCTTGAAGATAGTGATGAACATAGCGCTCAAGAAGATGCGCCTACAAGAACCCGTGCCCTTGCAACACCAGTAGCTCGTAAAATGGCTAAAGATTTAGGTGTTGATATTAATCAAGTTAAAGGGACAGGTCCACAAGGCCGCGTTATGAAAGAAGACATCCAATCTGCAAGTAAAAAAGAAGAATCTTCACAAGCAACCACCACAACTGCTGGTACTGCACGTAGTTTCCCTATGCCTAAATTACCAACTGAAGGGACAAGAAGAGAAAAAATTACTAAACTTAGAAAAGCAGTGGTTCAAGCAATGGATACATCAAACGCACTCATCCCTGCAACTACCGTTATGGATGAATTTGATGTGACTGAACTTGTAAGATTCAGAAAAGATCAAAAATCTAAAGCAGAAGCAGCTGGTGTTAAGTTAACATACCTACCACTTATTATTAAAGCTGTCGTCCTTGCTTTAAAAGAATATCCAGTATTTAATTCAAGTTTCGATCATGAAACTGAAGAAATCGTTTATAAAGAGTTTTATAATATCGGGATTGCTGTAGATACAGAAGTGGGATTAATTGTTCCAAATATCAAAAATGCAGACCGTAAATCAATCTTAGAACTCGCAAAAGAAATTGATGAACTTGCACAAGATGCAAGAGATCGTAAAATTCAACTCAATCAACTTCAAAACACCACATTCTCAATCACAAACTATGGTGCATTTGGTTCAAAACTTGGAACACCAGTAATCAAACACCCTGAAGTGGCTATTTTAGGTATGGGTGCCATTACTAAGCAACCTGCAGTCATTGATGACCAAATTGTGATTCGTGATATGTTCCCTGTATCCTTAACGATTGACCACCGTGTAATTGATGGTGGCGATGCGGGAAGATTCTTGGTGAAACTCCGTGAATTATTAAGCGATCCTATTAAATTATTACTAAGTTAGGAGTGACTATATGAAAAAACATGATATCACCATTATCGGCAGCGGACCTGGTGGCTATGTGGCGGCTATTCGTGCGGCACAACTTGGACAAGATGTTGCAATTATAGAAAAAGAAGCTGTAGGTGGCGTCTGTTTAAACTGGGGATGTATCCCAACTAAAGCATTACTAAAAAGCGCTAAAGTCTATGACTTAATTAAGCATGCAAAAGATTACGGGATCAAAATAGATATGAAAGATGTAAGCTATGATTTCCCTGATATGATCCACCGTAAAGATAAGATTGTAAAACGTCTTACAGGTGGTGTAAGCGCGCTACTTAAGAAAAATAATGTTACCCTTTATATGGGTGAGGCTAAAGCCATTGATAATCATACTGTAAAAGTAAATGACGAAACCATCAAAACGAAAAAACTCATTATTGCTACAGGTGCAAGCCCAGCGTTTCCACCGATTGATGGGTTAAAAGAAGCGTTTGATAAAGGCATTGTTGTGACAAGTAAAGAAATCTTAGACCTTAAGAAACAACCTAAAGAATTAGTTGTTATTGGGGGCGGAGTAATTGGACTTGAATTTGCAACGGTCTTTAATACCCTTGGGACTAAAGTAACCGTCATCGAACGTTTAGATGATATTTTGGTTAGCGTAGACCAAGAAGTTAAAAACGTCTTCAAAAAGAAAATTAAAAAAGATGGAATTAACGTCTTACTTAATGCTGCCGTTACTAAAATTGATGGCAATAAAGTAACCTATAAATTAGATGGTGAAGAAAAAACCATTCAAGGCGATAATATTTTATTAAGCGTTGGAATGAAAGCAAACTTAAAAGGCTTTGAAGCGCTAAATTTAACTATTGAAAAAGGCTGTGTTGTAACGAACGAATACATGCAAACAAATGTTGAAGATGTTTACGCGATTGGCGATGTCAATGGTAAATTCATGCTTGCACATGTTGCAAGTAAAGAAGGGACTACTGCAGTAGAACATATCGCTGGGAATAACCATCCACTTAATTATAAAATTGCCCCAGCTGGTATTTATACCTTCCCTGAAATCGCTCAAGTAGGGATTACAGAAGAAGAAGCTAAATCACAAAAATTAGATTACTTAGTTCAAACCTTCCCGCTTTCTGCTAATGGTAAAGCCTTAGCTGAGGGAGAGGCTGAGGGCCTTATGAAAATTATTGCCTCAAAACAATACAATGAAATATTAGGGGTTCATATTTTAGCCCCATCGGCAACTGAAATGATCTCAGAAGCAGTACTTGGTATGACACTTGAAACCACCGCTGATGATATTGTTGCGGGGATTCATCCGCATCCAACCCTCTCAGAAATGATGCATGAAGTTGCACATGGTATTGTGGATAAACCGATTCATATTTAACTAAAAGTAAAACGATGTTTGAATTAATATTCAAGCATCGTTTTTAATTATATATGAGGATAGGTTATAATAGATGTAGGGAATACCCTTAAAAATTTAAAAAGAAATTTGGTGAAACCATGATTACTTCTAGTGAGTTCATTAAAGGTTATACTGAGATAATTATATTAGCCATATTATCTAAGAATGATGCTTACTTATATGAGATTACAAGAACCATAAAAACCGTGTCAGACGGCCAAATCACAATTAGTAATCCGTCCGTTTTTACGATGCTTAAACACTTGGTAGAAGAAGGGGAAATTGAAATCTACCAAGATGAAGAGCATGTAAAATCAAATAAAAAAATGTATCGATTGACTGAATATGGTAAACTGGTCTTGTCTAAGCAACGTGTTGAATATATAGCCTCTTTATATCATTTAATTGCTTTAATTAATCAGTAA
>NZ_JBIOAG010000046.1:0-13237 GCF_043951795.1 Liberiplasma polymorphum
AAGAAAACGAAGCAACACCAAAAGAAAAAGAGTAATAAAATAGGCCCACTTTTCAAAAAAGTGGGCCTTTTTTTAATTTAAAATATTTGGAAACAACCACTGAATCCCAATCCCAATACTAAACGAAGTAATGTTCATAATACTACTCACTAATAACATCAGCTTAAATGAATATTTAGGAAATACTTTAAATAAAATAATCGCTTCGATTAAAATAATCAACACTTCTAAAATTAAAAGCACATAAAAGGGCATCAAAGTTGTTGTGTAATGATAACTCAAAGAGATTATTAGATTTAAGGAAGGGTTTGTTATAACGTTAACTAAGATAACGATTATAATAAATATTTTATCTTTAAAATTTAACGCCCAAACCACACATACTTCAATAACAATAGTTAATATTAAGGCTAAAAACAATGTGAATAAAATATCACTAAGCATGTTTGTTTTTTGATGATTTAACGATGTAACGAATTAAAAATATTGCACCTACAATTAATGCTAGCACTGTAATGACAGCTAAAATGATAATCATAACGCCTAAAAATATCATTGGTCCTACTGCGACGTCTAATCCTACTGGTATCATATTACTTGATCCCCTTTCCTATGTTCATATAAGTTAACAGCTTTGTGTAAACCATAAGCAGCGCTTAAAATGAGTACACTGATACTACTATAATACCAAATTCCAACATTAATTGAAAACCCTAATTGAAACGGAATAAAAGCTCCAACTAAAGTAAGCGTTGTTAATCCGAATGCAACGCCTTTATAAACGCCTAAACTTTCAATAATCAAAAATAATGTAATAGCCATAGTTAAGTTAAACATAAACGCACCTGCTAAACCTAACAAAGGTTGATTAATACCAAATATTAAAAGGGGCACAGAAATAATTAAGCCATAAACACCAATTTTACTATACCCAAACTTATCGCCTAAAACACCACCAAAGAATTTACCTAAAAAGATACTTATAACAAGTAAGACACTATAAAATAAATCCCCTTTCCATCCAAAATATAAAAAAGAACCGACAAACCCACGCGTTAACACCACAAACAAAATGAGTGTTATAAGCAAGCCAACCTTAGGTTGGATCTTGCGATAAGAATGGGCTAATTTATATTGATCAAATAACACAAATATACTAACACAGCTTAATAAAGCTAGCCCAACAATAATGAAGCCATAATCAGGACTAATCATACTAAGATATACCCCCAAAAACACCCCAACAGCGCCAGGTGCGACAAAAATACCTGCAGGGGCACTTTTATTAGGATATAAGTTCATCGATAAGACACCACCACCGACATGATACATCGCATTACCTAAGGTGGACAAAAGAATCATAACTAACCCTAATTCTTTAAACAATAAAGCAACCATTGCAAAAACAAGCCCTAAAACTGCAATGTCCAAATACTTCTTTTTTACATCCGCAAAAAAACCGATAAATGGTTGTAGTCCAAAAGCAACAAGGTTATAAATGATAAAATATAATGCAATTGACGGAAATGATAAATGCCTAAATTGAACATTAATCAAATATATTCCAAGTAAATCAATAAAAAAGTGACCAATCCCTAAAGCTGTTAGTCTTATATGTCTGTCCATAAAATCCCCCTAGTAATATTCCATTTATTATTGTCTAATTCACAGTAAGTAGTCGTATCTAACTAAATAGGTTTAATCCTCAACTGTGTAAGGATGAATCGATTCAATAAAATGAATAATTTCAGACGCACTTATAGAAACACCATAGTAGTGATATTTAAATGTTGTGTCATCTTCTGTCACAAAGAAAGTAATCGAATATATATTGTGTCTTTCTTTAACTAACGTGAACGCTATACCGTTAAATGTATGAATGGTTTTTTCTTCAACATTATATGAAAAAGGCGTATCACTTTCCTCAATACGGACACTAAAGTTGTAGCCATTTATAAATATTGTATCATAGTAAGGATAATACAAAATTTCAGGTTTAAGTGCAACAATTTCTTGATTTAAAAAAGGCAAATAAACCGTATTAATATTAGTATTTTCTAATAAACTATCAACATTATTATAAACATCAAAACGATAGGTTTCATGCATGTACGAACCCAAGTTCTCGTGGACATAAAAAATATAGTCATGCTTATCTTGTGTCTCAAGTGATATATCATAATTAAAAATTAGCTCCATTTGATTAAGGGCAATATTAGATTTAAAATAATCATCATATGCAAGACTTTCAAATAAACTGGACTTTGTTACACTTAAAAATAAGTAAAACGAGGGATTATCTTCTAAATTAATCTCAGTAAAATCAACACCGTAATATAGAACGCCATCAATGATTTCTTCGGTTAGAGATCTTCCAAAAGCGGAAGCATTTAAAATCTCAAAAGAAGTACTACTAAAATAAATATTGCTAAAGTAAAGGTTGGGTTGATCAACTAAAAAAACAATGATACTTTCATCATCTTCATAGTACTGATATAAATCAATATGAACATAATTTAGTAAATCCTTATTGCTTAAGTAGTCCGGTTCCTCTTCTGGAGGACACCCATACAAAACACTAGATAAAACAAAAATCAATAATAATATAAAAACTTTCTTCATAAGATCCACTTGAATTATTGATTAAACAATAATTCTATTACCCCTTTAGTTAAGCCGTAAGTTTACTTACTTTAATCATAATTCAATTAATTAAAATAATCTAGTTCTATTTATCATAAAGAAGTTATAAGTCATCTCTTTTAACATTAATTCTATTTACATAATAATGTGTGTACTCAAATACTTTTGTTATAAACAAAACAATCAATCCTACCATTAAAAACCCATTATATACAATAAAATTCAATCTAACATTATCCGTTTCAACAAATGAAAAAATATAGACTAAAGCGCTATATTGAACAACCGAACGAACAATGCCACCAATGATTAACACATAGCTTATCAGTGTTAATTCTTTAAAATGGTTAAATGTTTTTTCTTTACGGACACTATTTAAAATTAAGATGCTTTTATCACAAATATAGTACAAAATAGTACTATTCATGATTAAAAGAGATTTTCTATAGGATAAGTATGCAAATAAAAAAAGCACAATTAAGTGCTTTTTTTCATTATTCAAATGTGACGTTTGTTTCCATTTTTGCAACGTGCTTCAATGTTTGATACACACTACAGTACTCGTTTGCTAGTTCCATCGCTTTTAAATAAGCGTCTTTTTTCTCTGTATCAGCCCCGGTAATAACAACATTTACCGTAACTTCTTTTAACCAAGTTGGAACTTCTTCACGTTTTACACCTGTAATATCGTACTTAACGGCTTGGAATTTTAAACGTTTTTTGTCTGCAACAGTTTGAAATGTGTGATTTAAGCATGCACCTAAACCTCCAAGTACCATATCATAGGCAGCTAGTGCACCTTCAGCCGGGCCGACTTGTGCAGAACCATGATGTCCAGTTATAATCCCGTGATACTGATTATCAAATACCATCTTAATTTCGTTAGGCATTACAATTCCTCCTTATTCGTTTTTTGATACCTTTTTATACAATCATCAATTAATTGTACTGCTTCATCTTTACCGTGAAACTCAAACACTTCAACTTTTTTATTTTGTTGTAAATCTTTATAGGTTTTAAAGAAATGTTTAATTTCTCTTAGTAAATGTTCTTGAATATCACCGATTTCATGGATATGACTAAATCTTGGATCGGCATCAATTACACCAATAACTTTATGATCTTTTTCATCATTATCCATCATATCTAAATACCCAATTACCCTTGCATCAACAATACACCCAGGGAATGTTTTAGTACTTGCGATTACCAAAATATCTAAAGGGTCATTATCTTCAGCTAACGTATTTTCAATATAACCATATTCAGCAGGATAAGTCATTTGAGAATATAATACACGATCTAATTTTATACGATTGCGTTCTTTGTCAATCTCATACTTGTTTTTAGTCCCCATTGGTATTTCAATAATTGCTTCGATTACTTTGTCCATATAAACCTCTTTCTATAACCCATTATAAACAATTTTTTTGATTTAAAATGGCTTAATGCTCTTATATTTCTTTCTTCATCATTCGGTGTTCTATGTCAGCATCTAAGAATATATCTCCATAAGCGACATAACCCAATTTTTCATAAAACGGAATAATATAACATTGTGCACCTAATTCTAAAGTTTTGATTCCTTGTGTTTTAGCATAGGCTTCAACAGCATCCATGATAACCGATCCTGCTTTTTTATGGCGATGTTCTTTTAAAACTGCCACACGACCAACTTTATTTTTATACAGTCTAGCTGCACCAATAGGTGCATCTTCATCATATAAAACAAAAAATGTTGCCTCATAATCCCAATCATCAAACTCTAAAGCCCAAGAAATCTCTTGCTCAATCACAAAAACTTGCCCTCTAATAAAGTAATGATCCAAAATACTTTTTTTATCATTTGCGATAACAACGTTCATATAATCACCTTTACATTAAATAATATAATCCAATACTCATTAACCCCACAGCTAAACAATAGTATCCAAAATATTTTAAATTACCCTGTTTAACAGCGTTAATAAACCATTTAAACGCAAAATAGGTAAACAAACCACTTGTAATAAATGCGAGTGAAATATCTAAGCCATTATAACGCGAGAAGGTTTCAACTTCAAATAGCTCTAATACCATCGTTCCAATACTAATAGGGATGTACATCATAAAACTGAACTCGACGACTTTTTCAAACTTAACACGCTTAAATAACCCACCAATAAACGTACTCCCACTACGTGAAATCCCTGGAAGCAAAGCAAAGACTTGAAATAATCCAATCGTTAAAGCATCATGCCAGGACAATGTTTCTTTTGTATTTTCAATACTTTGTTTTTGAACCATCAGCAAAAATGATCCAGTAAATAGTAAACTAATTCCAACAGCGAGCAACGTTAAAAACCCTTCAAAGAAAGATTTAAATAATAACCCTGCAAGGCCTGCGGGAATAACACCGATTAATATTAATAAAAAATAATGAAAATCATGTTTATAAGTTTCATCACGTTTAAATACATAAGCAATGTTGCCTTTTATTAAAGCAAGTATTTTTACTCTAAACAATATCAATATGGCAATTAATGAAGCAAAATGTAACACGATTTCTAAAAAGTAGTCAACCGTAGGCATATCTAAGAAGGTTTGGATGATAACTAAATGACCACTAGAAGAAATCGGTAATGGTTCTGTAATCCCTTGAACCGACCCAATAATAATATATTTCAATAATTCTATAAAATTCTGCATTTTACACCTCGTAGCTTTGTTGAAATCTTTATGTAATTATACACTAATTAATTTCAAAAATAAATAAACTGTGCTAAAATAGAAACAATAATCATTCAAAAGGTGGCGATCACATGGTGTTAACATTTACAAATTTAGGACCGCTTGAATTATCCATTATCATAGGTATAGTTTTATTGGTTTTGCTCATTAGTCTATTACTATTCAAAAAACTAAAAAAACCAGCGCCTAAAAAATTAGATATTGCAATTATCCTAAACGCATTTGGTGATAACAATATAGAGGAAATTTCATTTAAACGAAATAAAATTAATGTTAAAATAAAAGACATGAAACACACCAACATGCAACTTCTAAAAGCAGAAGGTGCAGTGGGAATTAATATTGTTGGTGATACCATAAAGTTTTATGTAGAAGAAAAAAACGAAGAAATCTATCAAGCTTTAAAAGAGGCTTTAGAAAGGAAAACATAAGATGAGAAAAGAATTTATCATTTCAAATGATCAAGGGGTTCATGCAAGACCAGCTACAATGCTTGTAGCTAAAGCAAATGAATTTAAATCACAAATCACATTAACTTATGAAGGCAATAGTGTCGACTTAAAATCAATCATGGGTGTTTTATCATTGGGAATTAACCGTGGCTCACTCATTTTGGTTGAAGCCAAAGGCGATGACGAAGCAGAAGCATTAAAAGCAATTGATCGTCTCATTACCGAGTTCAATTTAAAATAAAAGTGTTGTTTAAATTAAACAACACTTTTTTTATTTATCTTTTTCTACCTAATCCTAATTTTTGATTAAATTTGAAAATCTTTTTAAGCGCAATAAGTTCAGCATGTTGGCGCCCTTCATCAAGGACTTGGTCAATTTCACCAGAGGCAAGGAGCGCATTAAAACGCTTTTGAATTGGAACTAACTCATTAACAACCGTATCAGCCACAGCGGTTTTAAATTCCACATAAGTCTTGTCATTAAATGTGGATTCAATTGATTCAATATCTTCACCTGTTATGGCACTCATAATCGTCATTAAATTACTAATACCTGGTTTAAGTTCTTTATCAAAACGTATTTTAGTATCACTATCAGTAACTGCGCTCATGATACGTTTTCTTATTATAGCCTCATCATCTAACAGTAAAATACGCGATTTAACATTGTCATCTGATTTACTCATTTTTTTAGTCGGGTCAGTTAAACTCATAATACGTGCCCCCACTTTAGGGATTATTGGTTTTGGTACAACAAAAAACTCACCAACTCGGTTATTAACACGTTCTGCGATATCACGTGTTAATTCTAAATGTTGTTTTTGGTCATCCCCAACAGGAACAAATTCTGCATCATAAAGTAAAATATCCCCAGCCATTAAAACTGGATAAGTAAATAACGCACTACTCACCCCTTTTTCTTGACGCTGTGCCTTTTCTTTGAACTGAGTCATGCGTTCTAATTCACCCATATAAGTAAATGTTTGTAGTAAATAATTCATCTGAGAATGTGCCGCAATTTCTGATTGAACAAATAAACTTAAACGTTCTTTATTTAATCCACAAGCTAAATATAGGGCAGCGAGTTCTTTAATTGTCTTCCTTAAATCACTGCGTGATTGAGGCACTGTAATGGCGTGTAAATCTGCAATAAATAAGAAAAAATGATGGTCACTAAATTCTTCTTGTAATCGTACAAAGTTTTTAATACTTCCCAAATAAGTCCCAATATTTAAAGTTCCAGTTGGTTGAATTCCAGATACAATATGTTTCATTTTATCACTCCTTTTTAATAAAAAAACGCCCTTAGAAAATCTAAGGGCGTATAATCGCGGTACCACCTTAGTTCTAGTTTTCACTAGCACTTTAGACTTTAACGCAGTCATACGGACGCTATTAACGTCATTCATAGGCCCATTCCTATTAACTTCTTGTTTAGCTTTCACCAATCTAAACTCGCTTCTTAAAGAAGGATAATAGTACTCTTCCTAATCATCATGTTAATTTAATTATAACGAATTATTCGTTTAACGCAAGTTCTAATTCATCAAGTAATGTTTCTAAACGGTTAACAACCGCTGTAAAGGCATCTTTATTGGTTAAATCAATACCAGCTTTCTTAACTTGTTCAACAGGAAAGTCATCGCCACCTGCACGAAGCAAGGTCATATGTTTTTCAATGTTTGATGGGTCTTCTTTAACAAGCTCATAAAGTTTCAAGCTTGCCGCAAAACTCGTTGCGTATTGATAAACATAGTATGGTGTATTAAATAAATGAGGGATGTATGCCCAAACATATTCTTTACCGGGCTCTTCAGTAATATCAATATCGTAAAAGTGTTTGTATAAATCCACCATAATTTTTGATAACGCTTCATAAGTAATAGGCGTCCCAGCTTCTGCAAGTTTGTGTGCTTCAAGTTCATAAGCCGCAAACAAGGTTTGTCTATAAAATGTCCCCATAATATCATCAATAGATTGTTGTAACAAAGTAATTTTGTCTTCAGTTGTGCCTTTATTTGTTTTAATAAAATAATCAAGTAATAGATGTTCGTTAAAAGTAGAAGCAATCTCAGCTACAAAAATAGTATAACTTTGTGTTGGGATTGGTTGAGCTTCATGAGAGAATAGTGAATGCATTGAGTGTCCCGCTTCATGCGCTAAGGTAAATACACTATTTAATGTATCATCATAGTTTAATAAAATAAACGGATGTTCATCAAGCGCACTCCATGAATAAGCACCTGTTGCTTTTCCTTCTTGTTCAAATACATCGACATAGCCATCTTCTAGCGCTTCTTTAGCTTTAGCTTTAAAGGTATCATCTAAATGATCAATAGCATTAAAAAATAAATCTTTTGCTTCATCATAGTTGAACTTACTCTTACTTGTTGCTAAAGGCATAAAACGATCAAATGTGCGATGTTTATCAAGTCCTAAAACACGGGTTCTAATCGCATAATATCTTTTCAATAAATTAGTATTTTCTTTAGCAACATCCACTAAGTTTTGATAAACTACAGGGTCTATGTTGTTAGAAAACAAATAGGATTCTAGGGTTGAACTATAATTACGTGCTTTCATTCTTGCTATGTCTGCTTGTAATACCGTGTTATAAACTTGCGCATAAGTATGTTTATGTTCTGAGTAATGATCAAAAATCGCTTTAAATACAATTTCACGGTCATCTGGATTTTGCAAATCTGCTAAATAACTACGGTAATTCCCACTTGTTATCTTAACGGTTTCGCCGTCAGATAAAGTTACTTCTTTATACGTATTATCCGCAATAGCTAAGGCATTATATAGTTGTGCCCCTTGACTGGATAATTGGCGATAGTTCGAAAGTAATGCTTCGCTTTTTTCATCAAGGACATAAGCTTGCTGATGAAATAACTTTGTAATTGGAAAACGGTATTGTCCTAACATAGGATCATTATCTAAAAATCCTAACACAGTTTCTTTACCTATGCTTAAAATTTCTGGTGATTCCCATGCTGTTGCACGTGATAAATCATTAAGTAAAATACCCATCTTTTGCACACGCGCTGCATTTTCAACTACTTTACGATTTAAATCACTTTTTAGTGCGGCATATTGATAGAGTTTATGAGCTTTTAAAGCCACTTCACGTTGTAAGGTATAATAGGTTTTAAAGGTCTGAAAATCATTTAACTTACCTTGGAAAGAAGGCAACTCTAAAATGATTTCTTTGAGTCTATTATATTCATGTTCCCAAGCCTCTAAATTTTCGTATAAATTTTCTAATTTCCACTTCATAAATGTGCCTCCATTTGTTATAATAAGATACCTTAAGTATTATAACATACCAAAGAAAAAAAATCTTAAATCGATGCAAGCATTTTCATAAAATATTTTTTGAAATTTTTCTAAATTGTGTTATAATTAACATGAAATAAACTTTTGGTAAGCCACTTACTTTAATAAAGGAGGTACATCCATGATTCAAATGTACACTACACCAAGTTGTTCATCATGCCGTAAAGCCAAAAAATGGTTTGAAGAACACCGTATTGAGTACCGTGAAAAAAATATATTCAACATTAAACTTACAAGAGAAGATATCATGCTCATGTTAAAAAACACTGAGAATGGTTTTGAAGATATTATCTCTACACGCTCTAAAGTATTTCAAGATCAAAATCTCGATATAGATGACATGTCCATGAGAGAACTAACTGATTTTATTATTAGTAATCCTAGTGTATTAAGAAGACCGATTATCATTGAAGATAATAAAATGCAAGTTGGTTATAATGAAGATGAAATCCGTACCTTTATACCTAAACGTTTAAGAGAAATTATTATGTGTACTACATGTGATAAAGGGGAAGACTGTGATTACGTCCACGCTTTAGAACTTTACTTTAAAGAACTAAAACAAAAAGAAATGTCAAAACAATCATAAAACGCCGGAAGGCGTTTTTTTTTATATGATTTTGGTGTATGATATTTATAAGTTTATTTTATAGGAGGTTATGATGACAACCATTACAAAAGAGCAGAAGAAGTTAATTCTATCTATGCAAAAAAATGAAGTCACCGAATACTATATTTATAAAAATATCGCTGCTAGAGTAAAAGATAAAAAGAATAAAAATATATTACTAAAAATCGCTGCCCAAGAAAAAGAACATGCACAGGTTTGGGAGAAATATACAAACATAAAAGTAAAACCAAACCGCATGAAAATTGCTTTTTATAAATTATTAAACATAATATTTGGATTTACATTTGTAGTTAGATTAATGGAACGTGGAGAAGACGTTGCACAAGAAGTCTATGAATCATTAAGTGAATCAATCCCAGAAGCCCTTACCATAAAACAAGAAGAAGATGAGCACGAAGACAGTTTGATTGAATCTTTAAGTGAAGAACGATTAAAATATATTCGTGCCGTAGTTTTAGGATTAAACGATGCACTCGTTGAGTTGACAGGTGCCCTAGCAGGACTTAGTTTTGCGCTAACAGATAATACTATTATTACACTTTCGGGATTAATTACTGGAATTGCAGCCACCTTAAGTATGGCTGCAAGCGAATACTTATCTAGTAAAGCAGAAGGGAATCAAAATGCATTAAAATCTAGTGTTTATACAGGGACGGCTTACTTAGTGGTTGTGACTATTTTAATCTTACCTTATATATTACTTAACAATGCTTTTCACTCACTTGCAATTATGTTAACAAGTGCAATGGTTATTATATTTGTATTTAATTATTATATGAGTGTGGCTTTAAACTTATCCTTTAAAAAACGATTTACACAAATGGCATTAATTAGCTTAGGTGTTGCCACATTATCATTTTTCATCGGGACAATCTTACGTATTACTCTAGGCGTTGATATTTAACTGAAAACGTTTTTAAAACGCCGATATCGGTTGTATTTTGTAGGGTTTTTGTCTATAATAAACCTGTATGATAATTTATATATTATAGGAGGAAACACAATGGCAGTAAAAGTAGCAATTAACGGATTTGGACGTATTGGACGTTTAGCATTCCGCTTAATGCAAGATAACAAAGATTTTGAAATTGTCGCATTAAATGACCTTACAGATGCAGAAAGCTTAGCGTATTTATTAAAATACGATACGGCACAAGGACGTTATAAACAAGATTCAATTTCATTTGAAGGTAGTTCAATTATCGTAGACGGTAAAGAAGTAAAAGTTTATGCAGAACGCGACCCAGAAAACTTACCATGGGCAGCACTTGGTGTTGATGTTGTTTTAGAATGTACAGGTTTCTTTACTTCTAAAGAAAAAGCATCTAAACATATTAAAGCAGGGGCTAAAAAAGTTGTTATTAGTGCACCAGCTTCAGGTGATGTTAAAACAGTTGTATATAATGTTAACCATGAAACACTTGATGGAACAGAAGAAATTATTTCTGCAGCATCATGTACTACAAACTGTTTAGCACCAATGGCTAAAGCATTAGATGATGCATTTGGAATCGTACGTGGATATATGACAACAATCCATGCTTATACCAATGATCAAAACACATTAGACGGGCCTCATGCTAAAGGTATTCATGGACGCCGCGCACGTGCAGCAGCAGAAAATATCGTTCCAACAACTACTGGTGCAGCTGCAGCAGTTGGTCTAGTATTACCGAACTTAAAAGGTAGATTAGACGGAATGGCATTACGCGTACCTACAGTAACAGGATCTGCAGTAGACTTCGTGGTTGAACTTAAGAAAAAAGTTACGATTGCAGAAGTTAATGCAGCGATGAAAGCAGCAGCAAACGAGTCATTTGGTTACACTGAAGACCCAATTGTTTCAAGTGATACTATTGGGATGCATTTTGGTTCATTATTTGATGCACAATCAACATCACTTTTAGAGACTGATGGGAACCAACTTATTAAAGTTTTAGCATGGTATGACAACGAAATGAGCTATGTTGCTCAAATGGTTCATACAATTAAATACTTAGCTTTAGGGAAATAATTTAAAGAGTCGAAAGACTCTTTTTTTTATCATTCATATCAATTGGCTATTGTATCATTTTATGGCTTATCAAATAAGTCACTTCATGATATAATGCTTTTGAGGTGATAACATGATTAAACACGTTATACAAGCACGTGAAAAACTATTAAACCGTATGGAAACTCATTCAGTTACTGTTTTATATAGTGGAAAAGCTCCAAATAAAACAACGGATCAAAGCTATCATTACACACCACAACGCAACTTCTTTTATGTTACAAACTTAAGCGAACCGCATATGATTTTAATGCTTTTAAAAGGTGATTCAGAGGGAAAAACCTATTTATTTATCGAAGAAAGCACAGACTTAATCATAAAATGGGAAGGCGCGCGCATGAGTAAGGAAGAAGCGAGTGCACAATCGGGTATTGATTTAAAAGACATTCATTATGTTAAAGACTTTATGAAGTTTTTTAATCTTGCAATGAACTATGCAAGAAGTCCTTTAGGGGCACCACCAAAAAATCTGTACTTAGATTTATATCACGTTAATCCTGATGTAAAACCAGTTGCACTTGATTATGCACAAACCATTGTTGAGAATTATAAAGAGTTAACCATAAAAAATGTTAATGAACATATTTCATATTTAAGAATGTTTAAATCAGAACCAGAAATCAAGCAAATCCAAAAAGCCATTGATCACACCAAAAAAGGGTTAGAAACGATTTTAGAAAATATTAATAAACGAACGTATGAATATCAACTTTATGCAGATTTTGCGCATGCGATAACTTTTGATGGTAGTGAAGGATGTGCCTTTAATACGATTGCTGCAAGTGGAAAAAACGCAACAGTATTACACTATGAAAAAAATAACGATACACTTAAAGATGGCGATTTAATCTTATTTGATTTAGGCGCATTACATGAAAACTATGCCTCAGACATTTCAAGAACCTATCCGATTAATGGGAAGTTTACTGAAAGACAAAAAGTCATCTATGACATCGTCTTAAAAGCCAACAAAAAAGCGATTAAATTTGTTAAACCAGGCATCACATGGAAAGAGCTAAACGATTTTGCAAAAAGCATCTTAATTGAAGAAACTAAAAAAATCGGTCTAATCAAAGAAGACGAAGAAATCGCAAACTATTATTATCACAGCATTGGACATTTTATGGGACTTGACGTCCATGATGTCGGGTATTATCATATTCCACTTGAAGAAGGAATGGTTTTAACGATTGAACCAGGGCTTTATATAAGTGAAGAAGGCATAGGCGTTCGTATCGAAGATGATATTTTAGTCACAAAAAATGGAAATATCAACTTAAGTGAATCCATTATAAAAGAAACAAAAGATATTGAAAAAATGATTAAGTAAACGAGTGGTAATTTCACTCGTTTTTTTCACATTATTTTTACGACTTTCATGAGTAAAAC
>NZ_JBIOAG010000047.1:0-12878 GCF_043951795.1 Liberiplasma polymorphum
TTATAACATAATGGTTATTTTTGTAAACTAGTATACTAAAAAAGACAAAACTCTTTATTTATAGCGATTATTTCACTTCTAAACTATGCATAAAACCTAAGAATTCTCGTTGATATATATTTTCAGCGTTTTCACGAGGAGATTCATGGTTTACAAATATATCTAGGACATCTATATAAGATTTTACCACGACTTCTAATCCCGATGCTATTTCTTCATCCGTTAATGTTAACGGGGCATTTTGTCCGACCGTTTCACAATAATAAAAGTGGTGTTCCCAAATAGAATCATAAAAGTATTCAGTTAAGTTTAACCCTTCTTTTATGTTTTGAACTTTGTACCCTGTTTCTTCAAAAACTTCTCTTTTTAAAGCGTCTATTAATGTTTCGTTTTTATGGACACCACCACCAGGTAGTGTGTATAAATCCCAATTCTTATTATAAACCAAAATAAAATCGTCGTTGTGTTTTAAAATGGCTCTAACCCCAACGCGTGGGGTTAGATGTTTGCAATCCTCTTTTGAAAGATTATCCTCAAATAACTCTAAAAACATATTATTTTTGGGTATCGATTAAGACCGGTATTACAATAGGTCTACGATTCGTTTCATTGTATAAATAACGACTAATTTCTTCACGTAAGCGTTCTTTGAAAACACGCCAATCAACGTAATTATGTTTAAAGATTTCACCAGAAATTTTTTCAGATAATTGCGTTACATCGGCAATTAAGGCTTCGTTTTCTTTCATATAAACAAATCCTCTAGAAACAATTTCTATGTCGCCTAAAATGCGTTTTTGTTTTGGGTCTACATTTAGTACAACCATAAAGACACCATCTTGTGATAGTGTTTCTCGATCTTTTAAGACTACATCACTTAAGTCGCCTTCTAAGATTCCGTCAACTAATACATCCCCACTCATAATTGAATAGGTGTGTTCCTTAGCTTTACCATCTACAAACTCTAAGACTTCACCATTATCTAATAGTTTGATATATTCAGGTGTATAATCCATACTTAAAGCGAGTTTTTTTAATGCAAACAAATGTCTATGTTCACCAATAACTGGAATGATATATTTAGGATTTAAAATATTCATTAATAATTTAATGTCTTCACTACTTGCGTGTGATGGTGGCAACATGGCTTTATCAATTTTTATTAAGTTGATGTTATTTCTATATAAAACATCTAATGTTCTTGAGGCAATTTTTTCTGTTCCAGGTATTGGTGGGGTCATTAAAATGACTGTGTCCGTTTCATTGATATGAATGAGTCTATCTAATTTTCTTACCATTCTTTGTAACATATGGAATGGTTCGTGACGATCTCCAGATACTAAAACGAGTGCATCTTCAAGTGCGTTTTTATTTTTATCATCGATAAACTTTAAAGTTAATAATTTATCTTCGGGGATTTTTAAATACCCTAAATTAAGGGCGATATCAATCATTCGCTGGGCTTTTCTGCCGATAATTGCGATTTTACGTTCATACCTTAATGCAATATCAATGACTTTCTGAATGCGAAAAATATCGGTTGAAAATGTTGAAACAACCACGCGGTTTTTAGCTTTAAAAAACGCTTGATTTAAGGCGTATTCTAAGTTTTTACTCGTATGTGAATGTCCGTGATGTTCGCACCCTAAACTCTCTGTTAGTAACGCTAAAACGTTTTTACCTGCAATACGTGCTAAACGTTCAAAGCTTGTTTTATACGCTCTATCTACGTTTTGATCAAAGGTATAATCAGGACTATAGACTATAACCCCGTCCTTGGTCGAAATAACGATACCAAATGATTCAGGTATTGAGTGGGTTGTTTGGTAAAAACTTATTTCAACTGCATCGAAATTAAGTGTGTCTTGTTTGGTGACTACGTTTAAAGTATAATCATCAAACGGCATGTTTTGTTCTTGCATAGAATCTTTTAATAATGCAATGGTAAACAAGCTTCCAAATACTGGAATATTAATTTGCTTTAGTAATGAAGGGACTGCCCCTATATGGTCCTCATGACCATGACTTAAAAAAAGGCCTTGGATAGAATCTTTATTTTCTTTCAAATAAGTAAAATCTGGTAAAACTGAATCGACACCGTATAGTTCTTGTGTTGGGTACTTTAACCCTGCATCCATAATAAAAAGTTTTTGATCAACTTCGATGCAATACATGTTTTTACCATCTTCTCCAAGACCACCTAAGGCGAAAAATTTAATTAATGACATCAGGTAACCTCCTCTTGGTCTTTGTCGTTTTTAATTATATCATAGTTTTGCAAAAAGTACTGTTTTGTGTTTAGTGAATTGTAAAATTATGGTACACTTTTATTAGGTGATAATATGATAAACTATCCAAATAAAAAATCAAGTTATGAAACGAAGAAAATAAGTTCGAAAAATCGAGGGATGACCTTTGAAGCGCTGATTGATGAATCTAATGCCTTTTATTTAATAAATAATAAAGCAGTGATTCACAAAAAGCCTACACCCATACAAATCGTAACGGTTGATTATCCTACGCGAAAAAAAGCTAAAATTATAGAGGCTTATTACCGTACACCTTCAACGACTGATTATAACGGTGTATATAAAGGCCACTATATTGACTTTGATGTTAAAGAAACGAATCATGCGACTTCTTTTCCTATAAAAAACATTCACAAGCATCAAATCGATCACCTAAAACAAGTTCATGAGCATGAAGGCATTGCTTTTATATTGATTTACTTTAAAAAACAAGGTACCATTCATTTATTTACTTATGAAAAACTTTATTATTTTCATCAAAGAGCATTAAATGGTAGAAAATCGATAAGTTATGAAGAATTACTTGAACATACTTACTTAGTAAAAGAAGGCTATCGTCCTAGTATTGATTACTTAAAAGTTGTCGACTTACTCATTAATAAAAAGTAAACTGCACAATTGTGCAGTTTTTTTATTGTTTTTGATAGTTCGGAGATTCTTGAGTGAGTTCAACTGAATGCGGATGGGATTCTTTTTGACCTGCAGCAGTAATACTAACAAATAAACCGTTATCTTTTAAATCATTGATTGTTTTAGTCCCACAATACCCCATACTAGAGCGTAGACCGCCAATGAGTTGGAAAATAACATCTTCGACTTTACCTTTATAAGGAACGCGCGCTTCTATGCCTTCTGGAACAAGTTTTTTTAGTTCGGTTTGATTTCCTTGAAAATAACGATCACTCGACCCTCTTCGCATGGCTGAGATGGACCCCATTCCCTGATACACTTTATACCTACGACTATTATAGTAAATTTCTTCTCCAGGTGATTCTTCGCATCCTGCAAGTAAGCTCCCTAACATAACTGTATCTGCACCAGCTGCAATGGCTTTACTAATATCACCGCTAAACTTAATACCGCCATCAGCAATAACAGGAATATTATGGGCTTTAGCGATTTCATACACATCCATAATCGCTGATACTTGAGGAACTCCAACCCCTGCAATCACACGGGTGGTGCAAATTGATCCTGGACCTACACCAACTTTTAAAGCATCCGCCTTAGCTTTAATTAGAGCACTTGCGGCTTCTTTAGTAACAATATTACCCGCAACCACAGGTAAATTTGGAAATAGGTTTTTAATGGTTTTAACCATTTCAATAACACCCTCAGAATGACCATGTGCTGAATCAATCGCAATAACATCTACAGAAACATCAACGAGCGCTTTAACGCGCTCTATTGTATCATCAGAAACCCCAACTGCAGCGCCACATCTTAGACGGCCTTGGGAATCCTTAGTTGCTTGCGGGTACTGTCTTGTCTTGTCAATATCTTTAATGGTTATTAATCCTTTTAATTTATTGTTTTCATCTACAATTGGTAACTTTTCAATACGATTTTCCAGTAAAATCGCTTTTGCCTCGTGTAAACTAATGCCAACAGGCGCTGTGATAAGATTTTTTTTAGTCATAGTACTTTCAACACTATAGCTTAAATCTTCACGATACCTAACATCACGGTTTGTGAGGATTCCAATTAAGGTTCCGTCTTCTTCGATTACAGGAAATCCGGAAATTTTATAATAGGCCATTAAATCTTCCGCATCTTGAAGGGTTTGCGATTTTGTTAGGGTTATCGGATCTGTAATCATACCTGCTTCGCTTAACTTGACACGTTTAACTGCTAGTGCTTGTTCTTTTATTGACATATTTTTATGAATAAATCCAATGCCCCCAAGCCTTGCAATCGCAATCGCCATTTTAGTTTCAGTGACCGTATCCATCGCACTACTGATAATGGGAATCTCTAGAGTAATATCCTTAGTTAATTTAGTCTTTAATATTGTTTCTTTGGGTAAAACATTTGAATGCGCTGGAATTAATAATACATCATCAAATGTGTATCCTTTCTTTACAATTTTACTCATCATTTCACCTCTTTATTCCCACTCGATTGTTGCGGGTGGTTTTGATGTTATATCATAAACGACTCGGTTGATACCTTCTACTTCGTTAACAAATCTACTGGAACATTCTTCTAATACAGCGTGAGGAATTTTCGCCCAATCTGCAGTCATGCCATCAATAGATGTTACAGCACGAATTGCTACAGTGTAATCATAGGTTCTATTATCTCCCATAACCCCAACGGTTTGAATCCCTGTTAAAACAGTAAAATACTGCCAAACTTCTTTATTTAAGCCATATTTTTCAAACGTTTCAGATAATATAGCATCACTTTCTTGAACAATCCGTATTTTATTTTCTGTGATATCCCCTAAAATTCTAACTGCTAACCCCGGTCCTGGAAATGGTTGTCTATAAATTACGTGTTTAGGCATATCTAATGCCTCACCTAAAAGCCTTACCTCATCTTTAAACAACTGATTTAAAGGCTCTATCAACTTAAACCCTAATTTTTTAGGCAATCCTCCCACGTTATGATGCGATTTAATCGTCTTTGCGGTTTTCGTGCCTGATTCTATGACATCTGTATAAAGTGTGCCCTGAGCTAAATATTTATAGTCTCCAATCGATTCTGCGGTACTTTTAAAGACGTCAATGAATGTTTTTCCGATAATTTTTCTTTTTTCTTCTGGGTCTATAATCCCATTTAACCTTGATAAAAATATTTCTTGTGCATCGATTTTTCTAATATCCATTTTATAAGTATCTTTAAATACTTTCATCACTTCGCTGGCTTCGTCTTTTCTTAATAAGCCATGATCAACAAATATACAGGTAAGTTGATCTTTAATTGCTTTATGAATTAATACGGCTGCAACGCTTGAATCAACCCCACCTGATAAACCTAGTAACACTTTATCTTTTTTTACTTTTTTACGAATTTGCGTAATTTCATCTTCGATAAAATCCTTTATTTTCCAGTTTCTTTCAGCTTTTGCAATTTCGATAATGAAGTTTTCAAGTATTTTTTGACCATGAACTGTGTTTTTCACCTCAGGATGAAACTGTAATCCATAAAAAGGATAGACTTTATGTTTAATTACAGCGATTATGTCATTACTTTTAGCAATTATTTTAAAGTTTTCAGCTACTTTATTAATATGATCTGAGTGAGACATCCAAACTCTTTCAATGTCATTTAATCCCTTAAATAGTACATCTTCTTCAGTCAAGGTAATATCGCTTTGGCCATACTCACGCTTCACTGACTTTTCTACTTGTCCTAAAAACATCCTGTTCATTAACTGCATGCCATAACAAATGCCTAATATAGGCAAATCAAGTTTAAAAATCGATTGATCAATCTTATAAGCATTATCGTCATAAACACTTAATGGGCCTCCGCTTAAAATAATGGCTTTTATATCATTAAAGTTTTTTAGGCTTTTGATATCAATGTCATACGGTTCTAATTGACTAT
Organism: Liberiplasma polymorphum; assembly: GCF_043951795.1. NCBI lineage: Bacteria > Bacillati > Mycoplasmatota > Mollicutes > Liberiplasmatales > Liberiplasmataceae > Liberiplasma > Liberiplasma polymorphum. The sequence goes on from NZ_JBIOAG010000047.1 coordinate 5,865, forward strand.
AAACTCCTAGTTCGCGTATGTTTCTAGCAATTAATTTGGTATATTGACTTCCAAAGTCTAGTATAAGTACGGTGTCTTTTTTCATAATGTGCTCCTTTCTAAAATAAAAAACGCTCTTAAATCGAGCGTATCAATAGAATATAGTAAAAAATACCCTATTCATAGTCCCAACATTTACGGTATTGGGGTAGAGACGCTCGAACCATATCTTCGATATTATATGAATGTTAGTCTTATTCTACATGAAGCCGTTCATAAATTGCAAGATTAATCTATTTATTATTTTATATAGACAATTTTCTGTGGAAACTAAAGGGTTTTTTGGTCGTTTTCAACGATTATTGGTCGTTTTTCATTATAAAAATCAAATAAAAACGCTTATGAACGGCTGTACATAAGCGTTTTTGTTTTTTATTTTAAGGTTGTGCCACTTTTTATGGTTAACTCTTTAAAGACTGCGGTTGTAAAAATACGGCAATTTCTTTCTATAACTGTGTTTTCTGGGACATGAACGCCTTTAGCAATGACGTTAATTCCACTTGATAAAACATCAGGTTTGTCGTGATTAGGTGTATAATCATCGCCAAAACCTATTTTGGCATTAAAGTCTACAATAACATTTTTATCAATAATGGCATTATTGACAATAGCACCAGGCATAATTTCCGAATCATTTAAAATAACACTATTTTTAACGACTGCACCTGGATGAATGATGACTCCGGGACTTAATACGCTGCGGTAAACTTCTCCTGCGACAATTGATCCGTTTGAAATAAGCGCTTGATGAATGATGGCTTTACTGCCTACTTTAACCGAAGGCATCTCCTCACTGCGTGTATGAATACGCCATTTACGGTCATACATATCAAGCGGGACCTTATCTACTGTGCCGGTGAGTTCTAAATTTGCCTCTAAATATGAATCATAAGTCCCCACATCTTTCCAATAATCAGAAAATACATATGCATAAACGGGGACTTTAGATAGTAGATGCGGAATAATGTGTTTTCCAAAGTCTAAATCATCGGCTTTAACTTCTGTAATTGCTTTAAGTAACGTTTCTTTATCAAAGACATAAATACCCATTGATGCTAAATTACTATCTGCATCTTTAGGTTTTTCACTGAATTTTGTGATTTTAGTATCATCATCCGTTGTTAAAATTCCAAAACGATGGGTTTCATCCCATGGTACAGGTTGAACTGCTATAGTTAAAGCGGCATTTTTTGACTTATGATGATCAATCATTTTTCTATAATCCATTTTGTAAACGTGATCTCCTGATAAAATCAAAACATACTTTGCATCAGTTCTTCTTATGAATTCTATGTTTTGTAAAACAGCATCTGCTGTTCCAGCATACCACTCTTTATAAGGTTGTAATAATGAAAGTCTTGTATCACGACGATCTAAATCCCAAGGTTTCCCTACGCCAATATGCTCATTTAAAGATAAAGGTAAATACTGCGTTAAAATACCAATATGATAAATACCTGAATTACTACAATTACTTAATGTAAAGTCTATAATACGATACTTTCCAGCAAAAGGCACAGCTGGTTTAACACGTTTTTCACTTAATAAATCAAGACGAGAACCTCGTCCACCGGCTAAAATTAAAGCTAATGTCTCCATTTTATTCCTCCAACACTTTCTCATATAGTTTTACATAAGTTGCAGCACTTTTTTGCCAACTAAAATCTTCGTTCATGACACGTTTTACAAGTTTTTTATACGTTTTTTGATCTTTATAAACTTTGATTGCTATTTCAATCACTTCCAACATTTCATGGGCATTATAATTTGTAAAACTAAACCCTGTTCCATCATGAGTGTATTTATTAAATGGTAAAACTGAATCTTTTAACCCGCCTGTTTCTCTAACGATAGGGAGTGTTCCATAGCGCATGCTAATGAGTTGCGCTAAGCCACACGGTTCAAAGCGTGATGGCATTAAGAAAAAGTTTGACCCTGCATAAATTTGTCTAGCAATCGTATCACTATAGCCAAAATAGACGCCTACATGTTTTGGATATTTTTGTTTTAAGTGGTTGTAGAAAGTTTCAATGTCGTGATCTCCGCTACCAAGTAAAATAAACTGGATACGTTTTTCTTTTAATAAATTCTCAATAACCGCTTCAACTAAAGGGAATCCTTTAGCTTCTGTAAGTCTTGAAACCATGCCAATGACTGGTAGTTTTAAATCTTGTAGATGAAACATTTTAAGTAAAGCTTGTTTGTTTTCATTTTTACCAGAAACATAATTATTTAAGCCGAAGTTTTTATGAATGAGTTTATCTTTTTTAGGATCAAAATCATCTAAGTCAATGCCATTCATAATCCCTGTAAGTTTATGTTTTCGCTCTGTTAGTAGCCTACTCATACCAAATCCGAAATAATCATACATAATTTCTTCTGCATAGGTTTTGCTGACGGTTGTTATGTAATCAGCATTGACAATTGCAGTTTTTAAAAAGTTAATTTGCCCATCATACTCTATATCAGTATGATAAGGGACATTTAGATAAGGGAGTAATGTTTTAGAGAAAACACCTTGATAAGCAATATTATGAATCGTAAATATAGTTTTAAGTTTTGTGTAACGTTCATCATCGTTATAGTTTTGTTTTAAAATATAAGGAATTAATCCAGATTGCCAATCATTTAAATGTAGAACATCAGGAAAATAGTTGATTTCATGCAGCATTTTTAATACGGCTTGATTATAGTATCCATAACGCTCACCATCATCAAAATCACCATAAAGGTTTTCGCGGTAACCAAAGTAATATTCGTTATCAATAAAATACACTGTAACATTATCCGCTTTTATCGTTTCAATACCTACATATTCATCTTTTGTATGGATGCCAACTCTAAAATCCCTTACAAACGTAAGATCGTCCTTAAACTTTTCTTTAATTTTACGGTGTAATGGTAGAACTAAACTAACTTCGTGACCCAAAGATGCTAATGTTTTTGGTAAACTACCAAGTACATCTGCTAATCCTCCAGTTTTAATAAAAGGTGTTGCTTCACTACCGATAAACATTATTCTCATGATAATCCCTCCTAAATTCATTATACATGATACATTAGCGTTTAAAAAGGTTAAAACGCTATCAATGTGAGAAAAGATAAAAAAAGAAATCTCAAATAATGAGATTTCGTTTGTCAATAAAATTAGGGATAAATTTTAAATTATAAAGACTCTTGTGTATTAATCAGTTGATCTTTTAACGCAGTAAATAATACGAACCCAATCACTACTGTAAAAATCGTTGAAGGAATCATATAAGTTGCGTTATACACTGCCGATCCTATCCAAAAACGATAATTTAAGAACCCTTGGTCTCCACTAGGTGCAAACAACATAACACCCGATAGCCAATGGGACATAAATCTGAGTAATGAACCGATAATGATTCCTACTGCAAAGTATGTAGGGCTTTCTTTTTTACGTGCAAATATGTATCCGGCAACACCTAATAATCCAAATGCTATGGTGTAATCTAGGAAGAAACTTGCCCAGTGCCATAATACAAAGCCGTTTAGCATTAAGTCTAAGATTCCATATAACACACCAGACATAATTCCAATTTTAGCTCCGTGTCTTAATGCAATGATGAATATTGGAAGCATTGAAATACTAAAACTTCCACCTTGAGGCATTTTTGGTAAAGCCATCGCGATGAGTTCTAACACAATTGCAATCGCTAATAAAATGGCTACTTCAGTTATTTGTCTTGTTGATAAGCTTTTGTTTTTCATAAAATCTCTCCTAATAAAAATTGTTTTGTCCCTTTATTAGTAGGACAAAACAAATTTTGTTTTATATTTATCCTACGCTGGCATTACCCAGATCAGGTCAGGTCTATTCTAGTTTCAAGAATACTCTCAGCCTAGTTCTCTAAGCTCCCCCGATTTTATCGACACTCATATTATAGCAAATGTTTTTAATTAATCAATTGAATAGATAATTATTTTAAAAAGGTCTGAAACTCTAGCGTTAAGCCTTCAAAGTCCTTTACAAAGAAATGATATATTTTGAAATTTGGGTTTATGATGGGTGCGTGGTCAATGGCTATATGGTTTAATAAATAATCATACATTTTATCGACTTCAACTTCTGTTTCATAAACAAAGGTGATGCAAGTATTATCGTTGATATTCTTTGGATGATGCGTACAAAAACCAATTTTCCCGTGACCTTTTAAACAATAGATTAAACAAGTTTTTTGATATTTGTATAGTGGTAAGCCTAGTATTTTACCATAAAAGTTTTTTACATTTTCTAAATCGTTAACTCTGTAAAAATGAATGGCATCAATCATCGTAATCCCTCCTATAATTTCATTAAAATACATAAATCATTTTCTTCAAGTTTAAAGGTGTTTTCAAGATGTAAATTGTTTTCAAAAATGATTAAGGTTTCATTTCGAATGATTCCAAATAAGATGCTTTTTTTCTTAAAAGCTAGATAACTTGAGTGAACGGCTTGTTTATAGTTCTTAAATGTTATTGGGAATGTTTCATCAAAACATGCATTTGCTGGTTTAATTAAAACGGCATAATCATCTTTTCCTGGTTCGGATGGCGATATGGTAAGTAAGTCTTCATAAAACGATGCAGTCTCAGGAAATAGTGCGAGTTTACTTAGAAGTAAAGAGATAATTTTATTACTTATAATCGTATTTTCAATATTAAAATCTTTAATTAAACGGTCGTTTTTTGGATCTAAGAGTTCAACGATGATATGCGCGTCTTTTCTTTTGATATTGCTTTCAATATAAATCAGTGTATCAATAACATTTGCATCAAGGGCATCAGATTCAACAGATTCATCACTTAATAGTAAAATAGTGACTGGTTCAGTTTTCTCATTTAGTTTTTCAATTAAATGTTTTACTTCTGATGTTTCAACCCATTCTGCTTGAAACTTGCTTTGATGAAGCGCTTCATAACTATTAAACGCTTCTAAAATAAAGTCTAATTTGTTATTTTTTCCGATAATATATACTTCTTGAACTGATTTTTCAGTAATGGATTTTGCTTTTAAAGGTAATGGCCCATGTTCATTTTGCCTTGTTAAATATTTTGTTTGATTATTATCAGAAAGGACAAATAGATTATTGCTTACCTCAGCAAGTGGAATTGCATGCGTATGCATGGTTAAACAGTGTTCGAATGAAGTATCTTTTAATAAGTATATTTCACTACCATCAAATGAGAATAGTGATAAATATACATCTTCCATATGTTTTTCAATGATGGTTTGCGCGATGATTTGACCAAGTCTTCTATCAAAACAAATTGGGATGATTTGAGATGATTTAAGACCAGACACGACATTTTTCATTTTAAGTATTTTTGTTTTTGTTTCAATATGTTTAACTTCTGCAACAATGGTCGGTTGTTTTGGTAGTTTTAATTGGCCTAATCCTAAAACTATTTTAATAACATTCAAATCACTTTGACTCATGCCATCTTTAATAAGGTGATGTGCGTCTTTATTCATAATCAAAATCGCTTCTGCATGAATAATCGAAATATCTTCTAAATCAGATCTTAATAAAGGATCACCGTTTTTAACTAACACGTTTATTCTAGATAAATCATGAACAGCTTTTTTAGTCTTTTTAAGGGCATTAAATATTTGTTTTTCAGCAAAAGCTTTTTCAATATCCGCTAAAATTATTAAGGTAACTTCTTTACTTTCAACAAATAGTAAGTCTGCTACTAGTTCTGGTACTTTACTATTCCAGTTTAAGACAACAATGTGGTCTTCTAAGTAGACTTTTCCACTACCAGATTCTTTTTTATGAAAATAATCTTTGATCGCATTAGTAGTTAGCGCAATAATGGTCCCAGAAAAAAGCACTAATCCAACAACTAATACAATAACAGCTAAGAACAAAGTTTGCGGATTTTCAATGGTTAAAACAGCATTAGGTGTAAGCAACCACTTCACGCTTCCGTTAGTAAAAGCATCTATAAAGCTTGTATAATTATCGTCAATAATTAAGGCAATAATCGCAGCAACAATCAGAATTAAGATATTAATTCCTAGCATCATTAGTATGACAAATATTCTTGGTTTTTTATATGTTTTTATACTTAATTTGGAACGGATGGATTTGGCTCTTTTTTTCATTCCCATGATAGGTCTCCTTAATAGTTCAAATAAAGTCATAACACTATAGATTATAAGTGGTCTATGAATCCTTGCAAAATTATCTTAGTTAAAAATATAATGCTTAAAAGCTATTATTCGGTATAATTTAAAAACGTTAATTCTCTTCTCTTATAGTTTATCAAGTTGTGGCTTATAATACAATAAAACTTATCTTTAAAAAGGGCTTTATTAGTAACTTCATACATGCTATAATTAATTTGTATTTTTTTGTCTAGACTGAGAGGGTGATTATTATGACAGAAGAAAGTGTATTATCAAGGGTATGGGCTTTATTAATTGGGTATGCTTTTGTTTTTATTATGTTTATTGGTAAAAACACAGGTGTTTTCACAAGTATTATTCGTCACGAGGCAGATCCTTTTTTAATGATGCTATTTTACCTCGTAGGAATTTTTACAATTGGCTTTATATTATTGGTTTGGCATACGGAAGAACGTCCTAAATTAAACCGTATGATTGGATTATTTCTAAGCTTATTTTTTGGAGCCTTTGCGCTTATGCCGGTTTATGAAGATCATGGGCAAGATATTCTTAGAAAAAGTCCTATTGCTAAAATATTTGTAATTTTAAGTATGGTTATTAGTATCGGATTGGTTATTTATGGATTTGGATTTGGAAGCTTTAAAGTATTTTCTGATTCATGGTTAAAAGATGGATTTTTGCATATAATGACAGTAAACTTCTTAATCTTATATGTTTTCTCTATTGTTATTGCTAAAAACTATACACAAAAATGGCAAGTTACGTTTGTTCCTATTCTTGGCTTTTATTACTTTATTTACAGAGAATTCAATCGTTAAAAAAGGCAAATGCCT
>NZ_JBIOAG010000048.1:0-12334 GCF_043951795.1 Liberiplasma polymorphum
GGATGAATCGAGAAGATTCGAGTTCCCGCATAAATATTATGTGGATTTATCTGAAAAATTATGGCAAACAAAAATGGACCTTATTAAACAACACACCAATAACAACAAATTGTAGTGTGTTATAATAAAGTATAAAACTTAAGTAGGAGGATTCTTATGAAAGTTACGTTTGCAGGTCAAGAAGTAACGTTATCTGGTAAAGGCGTTAATCTCGGTGAGATTGCCCCTAACTTCACGGTTGTTGGCAATGATTTAAAACATGTATCGTTAAGTGATTTTAAAGACGATTATATTGTGTTAAGTGTTGTTGCGAGTTTGGATACAGGGTTATGTGATTATCAGACAAAAACCTTTAATGAAAAAACAAGTAACTATAAAAAAGTTAAAGTGCTAACCATTTCTAATGATTTACCATTTGCACAAAAAAAATGGTGTGCAAATAGTGGTTTTCCTCATGCAATCACATTAAGTGATCATAAAGATTTAGCATTTGGGTTAAAATATGGCACGTTAATGGAACCATTTCGTTTACAAGCTCGCGCTGTTTTTGTTTTAGACCCAGATAGAAAAGTTATATTTAAAGAGATTGTGCCTAACGTTTCAGATCACCCAGCCTATGATGAAGTGATTGAACTACTAGATGAAGTTACAAAATAAATTTTAAAATTGGAAAACATGAGGATGTTTTCCAATTTTTAATTATGGTATAATAATCGTAATTACTTAAAGAGGAGGCTAATGATGACACTAGAAATAGGGTTAATATACGGATTACTTGCATTAATTCTCGTGTTTTTCGCATGGGGAAAATATCGTTATGATATTGTGGCACTTGTGGCACTTTTACTTGCAGTTATCTTAAAACTTGTTCATGTAGAAGATGCATTTGTCGGTTTTTCTCATCCTGCAGTCATTACCGTTATTGCTGTATTAATCATTAGCCGTGGATTAACCAATTCAGGCATTGTAGATTTTATCGTAAGATTAATGGGTAAAATTGGAGATAACGAATTAATTCAAATATCGGCACTTATTTTTGCAGTAACCATTGCCAGTGCTTTTATGAATAATGTAGGTGCATTAGCGCTTTTTATGCCTGTTGCGATCCGTATGGCACGCAAAAATGAGCGTTCACCTTCTTTATACTTAATGCCCATAGCCTTTGCCTCTCTTTTAGGCGGGATGATGACATTAATTGGGACACCACCAAATATCATCATTGCCTCATATCGCGCTGAACTTAATGGGACCGAGCCATTTAAAATGTTTGAATTTTTACCTGTAGGCGGAATTTTAGCCGCATTTGGGGCCATCTTTTTGATCATATTTTCACAGTTTGTCATGCCCAATAGAAAAGGAAAAATGTCTCGTGATGAGATGTTTGAAATCCAAGATTATATCACAGAATTAAAAGTCCCTGAAAAAGCAAAAGTTTTAGGTGACAAAGTTAAAGTGCTTGAATCGTTGATTGATGGCGATATTTATGTAATTAGTCACATGCGAGAAGGCGTTATGTTTAAAACCGTTAGTCCTTATAGACATTTAAGAGAAAATGATTTAATAGTTATAAGAGCAAATACCAATGATTTACAAGAACTCTTAGACGCTAGTGGTTTAATTATTTCAGAAACTGAAAAACTGGATTCAGACCAGCTAGCAAATGAAGAAATCATGGTGATGGAAGTTGCGATTACCTCTAATAGTTCTTTAGTAGATAAATCAGCAAGATCACTTAATCTTCGCCAACAATTTGGTACGAGTTTATTAGGTGTTGCTAGAAGTGGTGGACGATTACGTGCAACCCCAGGGGGCATTAAGTTTAAAGCTGGTGATGTCTTATTACTTCAAGGTGGAGAAGATTCCATTCATGAAATGATTACGAATTTTAACTTATTACCTCTACAAGAAAGAGGCTTACGTATTGGAAAAATTTCAAATGTTTTAGAAGCATTAGCCATTTTCTTTGTAGCGATTATACTTACAACATTTGGTGTCTTACCAGCTCAAATTGCCTTTTTACTTGCGGCAGTAGTTATGGTTATCTTTAAGTTTGTCTCGTTAAAAGAAATGTATGAAAGCATTGATTGGCCGATTATCGTATTACTTGGTGCGATGATTCCAATCAGTAATGCACTAGAAACAACCGGTGCCGCAAACTTAATTGCCGATGCTTTACTTATTTATTCACAAAATTTCACACCGATTATTAGTTTGGTCATTGTTATGGTGATTACCATGTTACTTTCAAATGTAGTTAATAATGCAGCCGCAGTGTTGTTAATGGCACCCATTGCAGTTGGGATTGCTTTAGGACTTGGCACAAATATTGATCCATTCTTAATGGGCGTCGCTATTAGTGCATCGAGTGCATTCTTAACGCCAATAGGCCATCAGTCCAACACACTCGTGATGGGACCTGGTGGGTATAAGTTTTCGGATTATTCTAGATTAGGCGTTCCGTTATCTATCGCCATTATATTAATAGGTGTCCCACTTATTGTTTGGATTTGGCCTTTATAAAAAAACCTATAAAAAGAGAAAAAGGTTGTCAATTGACAACCTTTTTCAGTAGGATAGGGTTTTAGGGGTGTTTCCGTTTAAGACATTTTCTTATTCGTTAGTATCTTCAGTGTTATCATCTAATATGTCTTGCTTACGTGCTTCAATACGTGCACGGTAATCAATATTAGTATTAGATTCTAAAGCTTCACCAATACGAACGCGAACGCGAGCTTCAATTTGTGCTCTTGACATATGCGCTGAATCGTTATCGTGATTTTGATTACGTTCTCTTGCTTCTTCACGTAATGCTTGAGCCATAGCCATACGTTCTCCAACTTTTTCTTCTACAAATGCTCTAACACGTGCTCTATGAGCAGGTTGGATGATAGCCATAAGTTCTCTTACTGATAATTCAAGTGCAGCTTCTAAAGTTAATTCATCATCTTCAGCAACTGCTGATAAAGCGATACGAAGTTTTCCTGGGCTTACATCATATTCTTCAGCCATTTCAAGGAACTCTTCCATTGTTAAACCGCTGTCAATGACGATTGCACCAATACGGTGACCGACAAAGTAACCTTCAGCATGTCTAACCATACGGTTACGTTGATTTTCTTCTTCATCTTCGTCTTCAGTAACAACAGTGATTAATACCACGTTATCATCTCTAGTGACGTCAATGTAACCAAGTTCAACTGCAGTTTCTAAGAATAATTCAAGGGCAGCTTCTCCTGATAAACCAAGGAAGTCTTGATCTTTTTCTAAGATTGCAGCATAAACAATTTCTGCATCTTCATTAAGTAAGTTGTAGCTTTCTACATTACCTTCTTCATCTAAAATGAATTCGATTGATGGATTGATGTCTACAACCATATAAGTTTTTCCACTAGCCTGTGTTGTTTGTAAATTACAAGCAGCAAGTGTAATCGTGATAAGTCCTAAAAATAAAATACTAAATAATTTTTTCATCTTTTTTCCTCCTAAGATCTATTTTCACCCTTTAAACAAGTGAGCCTATGTTTTTGTTGGGTTTATATTTATCTTTTTTTTAAAAAGTCATTTTTATAGGTGTTTCATAGATATAAGGATATGAAAAGTTTAACTTAAACTAGATGTGATTTGATTGTTTTAGTAAGATAAAATTTTATAGGCGTATATGATTAAAAGCAATTAGGTTAAATTTATAGTTTATTATGATTATTTTTATAAAAACGTTTAATAGTTTATCTATTTAATTGCCTATTCAATTGATTAAGTTAATGACTTGACAAAACTAACTTATTTGCATAAAATCTTAAGTGGAATGGAGGAATGAAAATGGCTAAAACTAAACAATTTAAAACAGAATCTAAAAAATTACTAAACTTAATGATTAACTCTATTTACACGCATAAAGAAATCTTTTTGCGCGAACTTATTTCAAACGCGAGTGATGCGATTGACAAACGTCATTATTTATCTTTAACGGATGAACAAGTCCCTAGTGAAGAGGCGTATACAATTCAACTAGATATCGATGAAGAAAATCGTACACTAAGCATCACCGATAACGGGATTGGATTAACAGAAGAAGAACTCATTAACAACTTAGGGACAATTGCAGAGAGTGGGTCAAAATCATTCTTAGAAAAGCTAGAGAAAAAAGATGTAGAAATGATTGGACAATTTGGTGTGGGGTTTTATAGCGCGTTTATGGTAGCGAGTGAAGTCACATTAATTACTAAAAGTCCTTATAGTGATAAAGCCTATAAATGGGTATCAAAAGGTGAATCAAGTTATACCATTGATGTCGCTGAAAAAGAGACTATTGGGACAACGATTCAGTTAAAACTTCGTGATGATGATGAAGAAAAAGATGAAAATTATACAGAATATTTAAAACCATATACCATCAAAAACTTAGTTAAAAAGTACAGTGATTATGTGCGTTATCCCATTCAAATGTTAGAAACAGAAAAAGATGAAAAAGATAAAGTAAAAACAACGCTTAAAACATTAAACTCAATGGTTCCAATCTGGAAAAAATCAAAAAATGACTTAACTGAAGAAGCACTAAATGATTTTTATAAACATCAGTTCAATGATTTTGAAAATCCAATTAAAACCATTCACACAAGTGTAGAAGGATTACTTACCTACACGGCATTACTCTTTATCCCAGAAAAACCATCCTATGATTTTTACACTGAAAAGTTTGAAAAAGGGTTACAACTATATTCTAAAGGCGTCTTTATTATGGATAAAAATAAAGACTTACTACCAGATCATTTCCGTTTTGTAAAAGGGTTAGTCGATTCAGCAGATTTATCACTAAACATCTCAAGAGAAATGTTGCAACACGACCGTCAACTTAAAAAAATTGCAGCGCACGTTGAAAAGAAAATTAAATCCGAACTAGAAAAAATGTTGAAAAACGATCGTGAAAAATACGTTAAATTCTATGAAGCTTATGGCATTAATTTAAAATACGGAATCTACGATCAATTCGGATTAAATAAAGAATTATTACAAGATTTAATTATGTTTAAAACATCAAAAAGTGATGACTTTATTACACTAAGTGAGTATTTAGAACGTAAAAGTGACACGCAGAAAAACATCTATTATGCAACAGGTAAAACAAAGTCACAAATTTTATCTTTACCGCAAATGGATGCTTTAAAAGAAAAAGACTACGAAGTATTATTATTTACAAATGATATTGATGAATTTATGATTCAAATCATGCAAAATTATCAAGACGTTCCATTTAAGTCTATCCAACAAGGGGAATCTGATTTGTTAGATGAAACCAAACAAGAAGACTTAAAAGGAAAGGAAAAAGAACACAAAAACTTATTAAAAGCGCTTAAAAAAGCGTTAGGTGATCAAGTTAAAGATGTTAAATTATCTGGGCGCTTAAATGAATCACCAGTCTGTTTAGTTAGTGGTGAAGGCTTAAGTTTAGAGATGGAAAAAATCTTAAAACAAATGCCAAATCAAACCGATATAAAAGCAGATAAAATTTTAGAAATCAATCCAAATCACGAGTTATTTCAAGCATTAAACCAAGTTTATGCTCAAGATGCTTCTAAAATTAATGATTATGCCTCACTACTATATCACCAAGCTTTACTGATTGAAGGGTTACCGATTGAAAATCCTGTAGCATTTTCAAACTTAATGGTGAAACTCATGATAGATTCATCTAAAAAATAGTTCATTTCTAAAGGTAAAGTTTTTGTTAACTTTGCCTTTTTTTATTGATAAATAAATTAATGATATGATAATATATAGATAGGTATCAATATAGATGTCTATCTATAAAGGAGATCTTTCATGGATAATCTAAGAATGACTAAAATTAATAAAGCACTAGCTGATGAAACAAGAATAAAGATTCTAAAATTGTTAGCCCAAGGTCAAAATTGTGGATGTGACTTAATTGGTAGTTTAAATATCACACAACCTACCTTATCACATCATTTAAAAGTGCTTGTACAAACAGGCATTATTAGCGGTGTTAAAACACAAAACAAAATACACTATACGGTTCATTTAAATGTGATTGAAGAAGCACACGCTTTGTTAATTGGTCATTTAAAAGAAATGCCGAACTGTTAAAGGAGCTATTATGAAAGCATTTGAAAAATATTTAACCCTCGTTGTACTTGCTTGTATGGTTATTGGGGTATTAATCGGACAATACTTAACATTTATTCCAAATTTACTTAATGAACTCACAGTTGCTGAAATTAGTTTACCCATTGCTGTGCTTATATGGTTAATGATCTTTCCAATGATGTTAAAAGTTGATTTTAGTTCAGTTAAAAACATTAGAAAAAATCCAAGAGGACTTTATTTAACATGGACAGCAAACTGGTTAATTAAACCCTTTACAATGTTTTTAATTGCAAGTTTCTTTTTCTTAGTTGTTTACCGTAATCTAATACCTACAGAATTAGCTAATGACTATTTAGCGGGTGCGATTATTTTAGGGGCAGCCCCTTGTACAGCGATGGTATTTGTATGGAGTCAGTTAACTAAAGGAGATGCGGCTTATACCCTTGTACAAGTAGCAACAAATAATTTAATACTACTTGTTTTGTTTGTGCCAATTGTTGGGTTACTACTCGGTATTGGTGGTTTTACGATTCCTTGGATGACCTTGTTTTTATCAGTTGTTTTATTTGTGGTTGTGCCACTGACTGCTGCAAGTATAACTAGAACGATGATTATTACCCACAAAGGGCTTGATTATTTAGATAGTAAAATTATTCCTAAGTTTTCGAAAGTAACGATGATTGGATTATTACTTACTTTAGTCTTAATCTTTAGTTTACAAAGTGATTTAATATTAGAAAATCCACTTCATATTGTGTTAATTAGTATTCCGTTAATCATTCAAACCTTTTTAATCTTTGCAATAACTTATTACGCTGCCAAGAAACTAAGATTATCTCACGATGTGGCTGCACCAGCTGGATTTATTGGGGCAAGTAACTTTTTTGAACTAGCTGTGGCTGTAGCTATTGCGCTCTTTCCTATTAATCCCGGCGTAGCCCTAGCGACAATTGTAGGGGTGTTAGTAGAAGTACCAGTTATGCTAGCATTAGTAAAAATTGCCAATAAAACAAAAAAATTCTTTAAAACCGTAAGCGCACATAGTTAATGTGCGCTTTTCTTATGATATAATACGGTTGAAAGAAGGTGCATAAAATGAAAATTGCGTATATTCATGGAAAACTATTTAATCAAAAAAATGATGCCTTTATTGTTGAAAATGGTCGTTTTACTGCTTTTGGTAAATCAAGTCAGATTCTTAATAAACCCATAGACAAAGTGATAGATTTAAATCATCATTATATTATGCCAGGATTTAACGATTCTCATTTACATGTTTTAGGGATTGGTAAAAGCATGAACATGTTTAATGCGAGTAATTATCCAACAATTCCTGCGATCATTGAGGCATTAAAAGCGTTTGATGTTGACCCATTAATTGGTAGAGGATTTCATGAGAGTCAGTTTGAAGAAAAACGTGCATTAACTAAAGATGATCTTGATTTAGTCTCTAAAGAAAAACCAATTATTATTTATAGAGTGTGTGGGCATATGGTTGTGGCCAATTCTAAGGCTATTGAACTAGCAGAAGCCTTAAAGCACCCTTTCCCAGAAGATAAAGATAGTGTTGATTTAGCACTGGGTCATTTCAAAGAAGACGCGATTGCTTGGATTTTTGCGATTTTAGATCATGTTACAAAGGAGCAAATCCAAAGTGAGTTTTTAATGGCACAAGATTACCTTTTAAAATATGGTGTTACCTCGGTTGGAAGTGATGATTTTGCGATGTATAAAGTCCCGTTTGAAGTAATTCTTGAAGCCATTAAAGAACTAGACGATCAAGGTAAGATTAAGATTCGTGTATTAGAACAAGCGAACATTCCTAAACTTGAAGACTTTAAGCGCTTTATTGATAAAAACTTAGTCGGGAAAATCTATAACCGATACCGTATGGGACCCCTTAAACTTTTAGCAGACGGTTCACTTGGGGCCCGAAGTGCTTATATGAGGGATCCTTACAACGATGCCGATACGGTTGGGATTAAAGCGTTTAGTAAAGAAACCTTAAAAGCATTTATCGAAACGGCTAATGATGCAGGGATGGATTTTGCGATTCATGCGATTGGTGATCAAATGACAGAAGAAATTTGTGATGTTGTAGAAGGCATCGATGAAGAAAAAAGAGTGGGTAGACGTCATTCGATTATTCACGCTCAACTCACAAGAAGTGATCAGATTGCACGAATGAAAACCTTAAACATCGGCGCTCAAACACAACCAATATTTATTAACTCAGACTTTGAAGGGTTAGAAGCTGCCATTGGTGCGCGCATGAATGATGCCTACTTATTTTACTCAATGTATAAAGAAGGCGTACTCACTACAATTAGCACAGATGCCCCTGTAGAAGATGCTAGTCCATTTGATAACTTATACTGTGCGATCACACGAAAATCGATTAAACGACAAGATTTAGGGGTTTATAACTCAAGTGAGTGCTTCCCGTTTATTGATGCCGTAAAAGCTTACACTGAAAAACCTGCTTATTTTTCTTACCAAGAACAGGAACTAGGAAAATTAGCAACGGGCTATTTAGCAGATTTTATTGTTGTAGATCATTTAAAAGTAGATGAGGTAGACAGTTTACTTAAAGCAAAAGTTTTAAAAACATTCATAGAAGGCGAAGAAGTTTTTAGTCTATAAAATAAAGTTAAAAAAAATAAGCGATTTTGTTTGTCGTTTATTTTTTTATTTTGTATAATTAGGACGTTTGAAAGATGAGGTTTTATTTATGCAACCACAAAAAAATTTATTTAAACTTGCTTGGCCCATTTATATTGAGTTCTTATTCTTTATGTTAATGGGCGTAGCCGATACAATTATGTTAAGTCAGTACTCGGATTTATCCGTTGCAGCTGTTGGAAATGCCAACCGAATCGTTGGTCTTTTTATGGTACTTTTAAACGTGGTTGCTATTGGGGTTGGAATAGTCGTTAGTCAATATGTTGGGGCAAAACTTCATGGTGAAGCTAAAAACGCGATTCGTGCAGGGTTATATAGCAGTGCGCTAATTGCCTTATCACTCATGATTATTTTACAGTTATTTGCGACAAGATTATTTGGATTTATCAATACACCAGAAACCATCTTTAATGATTCACTTTCCTATTTGAGAATTGTATCAATGGGCCTTATATTTATCGCGATTTCGCAATCGATTAGTGCAGGATTTAAAAGTCATGGGCATACTAAATTAATGATGGGTGTTGTTGGAACAACAAATTTACTAAATGTTGTATTAAACTTTTTCTTAATATTTGGTATTGGTTTTTTCCCAGAACTTGGCGTATTAGGTGCAGCGATTTCAACGTTAATTAGCAAAGGCGTTACGTTAATCATTGCTTTTATTCTTTTATATAAAATATTAGGAATTTCTCCGTTTTTCATTAACTTTAGACCACTTAAAACCTACTTCTTTAAGATTTTGTCTATTGGATTTCCTAGTGCGTTAGAACACTTTGTTTATCAACTAACTCAAGTTGTCTTATTAAGTTTTATTAATACGATAGGAACCGTGGCCTTAACCACACAAATTTATGTGTTTAACTTAATGATGCCAGTCATTGTGTTTAGTTTAGCGGTTGCTCAGGGTAATCAAGTCATGGTAGGATGGCATGTTGGAGCAGGTGAATATGAAGAAGCCTATAGGCGAACCCTTAAGACATTAAAATATTCGATAGGTATCGTGATAACCGTGGCGGTTATAATGTATTTAAACGCAGAAACATTACTTGGAATTTTTACTTCGAATCAAGCCATTATTGAAATGGGTAAACGCACCATGTTTATTGTTATATTTATCGAAATAGGAAGGTTATCTAATTTAGTAGTTATTCAATCGTTAAGAGCAAGTGGCGATGTTATTTATCCGGTGATTATTGCGGTTATTAGTATGCTAGGGGTTGGGATTAGTGTTGCGTACTTATTTGGTATTAGATTCGAGTACGGGCTTGCAGGAATCTTTATTGGGCTAGCCGCGGATGAATCCTTAAGAGGTGCACTGGTGCTTTATCGCTGGATCAAACGCGATTGGATTGGGAAACGTATTACAAAAATGCAAACAAAAACGGCTTAAAAAGCCGTTTTTTTTAATGATAGTTGCGTTTAAAATGTCCTTCTAAAATATTGTTTTCAATCAAGGAAATCATTTTATCTACAAGATCAGGATCAAATTGTATCCCTTTCCACTTAGTAAGTTCTGCAATGATTTCAGGTTTGTTTTGACGTTTTCTATAGGGTCGGTCGGTTGCCATAGTAGCTACCATGTCGACAACAGAAATAATACGCGATGCCAGTGGGATTGCCTCATCCTTAAGTCCATCAGGATAGCCACCACCACTGTACCATTCATGATGATGTTTTACAATAGAGGCAATTGGACTTAATGAGTTCGCCTCTGCTAAAACATTATAACCGTAATGGGTGTGACGTTTTACTTGTTCATATTCTTCTTTCGTTAATTTATCGGGTTTTCTAATTATTTTTCCATCGACACCGACTTTACCAATATCGTGCAAAATGCCTGCCCAATAAAGTTCTGAAATGAACGCAGGGTCATTATTAACGTGTTTAGCAAGTTCAACAGAAAGTGCAGCAACATCTTCGCTGTGCCCTTTGGTATAAGGGTCAAATAGTTCTAAAGTACGGACAATTGATAAAACAACTTCATCTTTTAAGTTAGTATTGCGTAAAACGAAGTAATTTCTTTTATATAAGCCATCTAGTAAAAGTGAAAAATGTTTTAATCTTTCAATATGGCGTTCATCGATAGAAGTTTGTTTAGTAAAACGATCCAAAACAATAATAAACGCTTCATTATCTTGATAATATAAAGGCATAACCGTTCGTCCTAGTAAAGGATGTTGATCTTCATCTAAAATACCGAACTGATTACCAAAGGTTTTCTTTAAAGTATCTTTAAAATTAGGGAAAACAAATAATGTGTCATGATCATTATCAATGATTTGATTGGTTTCATAAACATAAGGAATTTCATTTGTTTTATAAACTCTTGTATCGATAACTTCTATAGAACCGTCAATCACTTGATAACAATAACCTGCATGACAGCCTTAAAACAGTTTATAAGCGATATCAAAGGTACGTTTTAAATAACTTTTCTCAGCCGCACCTTCTGAGTCAATAATATCACTAGATAATTCAAGTAAGGCATACACCTCCGTTAGTAATAAGTCTAAAGCGGCGTTTTTTTCTTCTAATTCATTGGCTTGTTGCATTTTGATATCATGAAATCGTTTTATGAAAATCGTAATCATCGTTGAAAAACTTAAAAATAAAATTAACGAAACATAAAACATGAGTAATGGGTCAGACCCGATTCGAGCGGAATAAAAAAGACTTGAAAATAAAATAAATGTGAGCGAAAAATAATGAATCATTCGATAAGAAAATAAGAAGCCTATTGAAATGTAGAATAAAATCACTAAATACTTATGACGCGTAAAATCAAAAAATCCTATATTATTGGATAATAAAATAGTAAGCCAAACAAATACTATGAAAAACAAACCAGTTTTTAATAATTTATAAGCATCAGTATCATCAAAAAGTTCTTTATCATATTTATAGCCTAATACACCACTAGGCACCATAATAAAGATTCCCATTAAATCCCCAAAACCGTAAATCATAAAACTACGTGTATAAGATTCAGTGGTAACACTTGTAATAATCAAACTAACATTACCAAAATAAGCACCAAGTAATGCAACAAATAAAGATATCACAATAAAAATTGTCGCTGTTTTTAATGAAAAATATGATTCGCTTTTACCTAAGTTATAGCGCTTAGCTAAACGTATTGCGACTTCAACTTGCATCATTAAAACAAGGGTAAGGAATACAGATAAAAATAAACTTTGCATGACTGGAATATCATAGATAAAAAATCGCATAAAAAACTGTCCGAAAAACGCACCAAATCCAATAGATGGATAGGTTTCTTTACCAAAAACCCACGCAAAAACAAGTGCTAGACCTAGCGCTGGATTTAGTAAGGATGCTCCACCATTTGATAATGTTAGCTGCATCGATATAATTACCATTAAAAAGATGGTTAAACCTATAAAGATTGGATGTTTTTCATACGCTTTTTTCCAGGCAATCATCGTATCACCTCTTATTGCATAATTATAGCATATCTTAGATTAAGATAATGATAACAATTGTAAAATCAGTAAAATTAGGGGAAAATTAATTTTTAATATGA
>NZ_JBIOAG010000049.1:0-12035 GCF_043951795.1 Liberiplasma polymorphum
TTATAGCACAATAAAAGAAAACGATGAAACATGTTTCATCGTTTTCTTTTATTTTATGACATAGATAATCACTAACAACATAATCAGTACCACCGTCGCTAAACCAAAATGGATTATAACATTTTTAAACAGGCTTAAAGTCGGTCTTTTTTTATGGGATTGTTCGTGGATAAAGATTTGAGTATCTTTTGAGTATTGTTTTAAAAAACAAAATAGTTTCATATTAATTTAGTGTAGTCCCTAATATAATGGCTAGTATAATCATGATTAATAAGAACAATATCCCATAATAAAACGCTTTGTTCCTTAACAGTGAGAAGTATGATTTTGAAGTCTTCTTAAAATCTACTTGTTCTTTTAAGGTATCATCTTTTGGGGCATTATATAAGGAATCTTCATGTCGTTTCGGTGTCTCATTTTTTTCTTTCAATGTGTTCACCTCTTTATTTTGACATGTTGTAAAGGTTAAAGTGTAGTCTTATTATAACAAATTTGATTATTTTTTTAAATAGTCTTTTCCTTTGTAAATATCCGGTTCGTGCCCTATAAGCCCTCTATAATTTTGTTGACGTAATACTTCATAAATAAGTATTGCTGCGGTATTACTTAGGTTTAAGCTGCGTACTTTGTCTGTCATAGGCAGTCTAAGGCAACGATCTAGGTGTTCTTGTAAAAGTTCTTTAGGCATTCCGCTAGATTCATTTCCAAATATTAAGTAGATATCTTCAGTGGTTTGACTAAAATCAAACTGATCGGGTGATTTTTCACCATAACGTGTCAAGAAATAAAACTGTCCTTTGTTTTTCTTTGTAAACGCTTCAAAGTTTTCATAGATGTGCATATCTAAATGTTCTAAATAGTTAGCTGCACTTCTTTTCATGTATTTTTCTTCTACTGAAAACCCTAAGGGTTTAATGAGATGTAATCTTGCAGAGGTCGCGACACATGTTCGCATGATGTTACCCGTGTTTTGAGGAATTTCTGGTTGATAAAGCACAATATGATTCATGATTTTTTCTCCATTTCATTTAGTATAAATCGCGCTGTTTCTTCGAACCACGCTACATGTTTATACTGTTCGTAAACTTCTTTCATCAAAGAAAGACTTTGTGTCTGCCTTTGATTGTAAAGTAATACAAAAGCATTACGCTTTAAGACAAGACCACCTCTATAGCTAAATGCATAGTCTTTATAGAGTCTTGATATTTCTTTATTAGATTTTTGTAATAAGGTTTCTAAATGTAGTTGACTGTTTTCATCAGGTTTGAATACATCACGATAATTGGATTTGATCGCTTTGTTTTTTGGGCAAACACGTTGACAAATATCACAGCCAAACAACATGGTTTTCATCGGTTTTATATCTGCAGCTGTTAAGACGTCTTTCATTTGAGTCACATATGACGTACATTTACGTTTGTCGTAGCCCCCTTCATGTAGGGCACTTGGTGGGCATGCATCTATACATAGTGTACAGTCCCCACAACTATCTTCTATATAAGGGGTGGTTGTGAAATCTTGACCAATAAGTAAAACGCCTAAAAAATGATAGGTTCCATGATCAGGATGAATTAAAAGTTGATTTTTTCCCATGAATCCAAGCCCTGCAAGTAAGCCTGCAAAACGCTCATCAATGGGACTAATATCGGCATACCCTTTAGCCTGTATGCCTTCTTTAATAAAGGCTTCCTCTAAATCACTAAATAATCGGCGGTAAACTAAATGATAATCCGTTCCATAACTATATCTAGAAATTAATCCGTGCCCTTTTCCTTTAAATTTTTCTTGGTCTTTTGGATAACTCAAAGAAAAAACAATCATGGTTTTAAACCCTTCTAAAAGGGTAAAATCATCTTGTTGATTGGGAAACACTTTTTTTCTCATTGTGATATACGTGTTGACACTAACGGCTTTATAATCATCAATTAAAGGATGTTTAAGTAAGTTTTTAATCACGGTTTCACCTCATATATAGAAAATGGTGGATGCCTAAAGCATCTCACCATTTTATCATGACAGCTCGATTGAGCTGCTTGATTCTTAACGTATGCATGCCGTTAAGCCTTTGGGATTTTATTATATCATACTTCATAAAACTTTGTTAAGTTGTTTAAGTGTTTTTTCTAATTAAGTCAATGAAGTTTGGTTCAAATTTCCCGCTTTTTAACATGCTTATTTCTACTTTATATGGTGGATATATTTTGTCATTTACATCATCGGTAGAACTCACATAAGGCGTTTCTAAAATCTTAGGTATATCGCGGAAATCTGGATGATGTACAATGGTATTTAACGTCTCAAATCCTAAGTAACCTAGCCCTAAATTTTCATGACGATCTTTTGAGGCACCCATAGGATTTTTTGAATCGTTAATATGAAAAACACTAATGCGGTCTTTTCCAATAATACGGTCAAATTCTTCTATCACTGAATTAAAATTATTTTTAACATCGTATCCTGCGTCATGCGTATGACAAGTATCAAAACATACACTAAGTCTTTCATTATGTTTAACGCCATCAATAATCATTTTTAGTTCTTCAAAATTGCGTCCACATTCAGTGCCTTTTCCGGCCATCGTTTCAAGGGCAATTAAGACATCTAAATCTTTAGTACGCTCGATGGTTTTATTTAAACCATCAATAATATTTATAATCCCTGTTTCAACACCTTGATTAACATGCGCACCAGGGTGGAGAACTATTTGTTTTGCGCCCATGGCATGCGTTCTTTGAATTTCACTGACTAAAAAATCCACCGCAAAGGCTTGTTTTTCAGGGTCTGGGTTAGCTAAGTTCATAACATAAGGGGCATGAACGACCACATCACTAGGGGCAATGTTGTTTGCTTCCATTAGTTTAAGTGCAGCTTCAATGTTGAGACTTTCTACTGGTTTTCTACGTGTATTTTGAGGTGCACCAGTATACACCATAAATGTATTTGCGCCATAACTTAAGGCTTCTTCTACACTGCCTAAAAGCATGGTATCTCCATTCATAGATACATGTGAACCTATTTTTAACATTTATCTATTTCCTTTCCTATTAGTTTGCTTTCTTTTTTCGTATTGTTCTTTTTTTGCAGTTTCTTGTTTTAGTTTCTTTTTATAATTTGGTTTAACTTCTAATTTTTTTCTAGGTTTGCTAACGACTTCTTTTACGACTTGTTTTGGTTTTCTTGCAGGGCGTGAACCACCTTTTAAATCAATTGTAATTTTATGTTTATCAATAAATTCAAACGCATGCGTATCGCTTTCTGAGTAAAAACTAATCGTTTCTCCGCTTGCGCCCATTCTACCACTTCTTCCAATACGATGCACAAAAAATGCCATATCTTTAGGAAGATCATAGTTAATAACATGTGAGATTCCGCTAATATCAAGCCCACGACTTGCCATATCACTTGCGATGATATATTGGTAAGTTAATCGGTTGATATCTTTTAATACTTGTTTACGTTTTCTTGGTTGTAAATCGCCATGGATACTGGTTACATTTACACCGTTTTGATAAAGTTCTTTTGCGATGCGATCAACATCTTCTTTTTTATTCACAAAGACAATTGCTAAATAAGGATTGATTGACTCCATCACTTTTTTTAACGCTTGATCTTTTGTGAAGTTTGGGGTGGTCTTAATAAATGTATGCGTTAAATTTAAATCAGATAAAGATTTATTCTCAAGCATAAATTCTAGTGGTTGCTTCATATACTTTCTTAAGAAAGGTTGTAACGTTTCAGGGATGGTTGCACTAAAAACCATCATTTGAAGTTGTTCATCCATCGTACGGGCTATGGCATCAATATCTGCTAAAAAGCCAATTTCAAGGGCCATATCAGCTTCATCGATAATAAGCATTTTAGCGCGGTAAGTTTTAAGTATATTTTCTTTAATCGCTAAATCATGGATTTTACCTGGGGTCCCAATAATGATTTGGGGTTGGTGTTTAGCTAAGCCTTCAATTTCTTTTGAACGGTCTTTCCCACCTGTAAACAACTTAATTTCTATGGTTTCAGTAGAAAAAGATGCGATGTGTTTAGCCATGTTAAATATTTGGGTCGCAAGTTCCCTTGTTGGACTTAAAATAACGACTTGAAGATCTTTGTTAGATTCTTCTAGTCGCTCAAATACGGGAATTAAAAAGGCATGCGTTTTACCGCTTCCTGTTTGTGAGCACCCTATAATATCGCGTTTTTTTATGGCTTCTGGAATAACTGCTTCTTGGATTTTAGTAAAAGCCTCAAAATTTAAGTCTTTTACTGCTTGTTCAATATAATTTTTTGTAAATTTCATATTTTCGCCTCTTTTCAACACATTCTATTATATAATAAAACGTGTGCTTTTCCAACTATAATGAAGGAGCTGTTAAGATGAGAGTATTAGCCTTAACGCCACGTGGTTATTGCCATGGGGTGGTTCATGCCATAAAAGTCCTTAAAGCAATTGCTAATGATGCCTCTATTATTAAACCCATTTATGTTTTGGGGATGCTTGTTCATAATGAAAAAATTAAAGATGACTTCAATGATTTAGGCATTATAACACTAAATGATACTTCAAAAACACGTTATGAACTCTTAGATCAAATAGATAAGGGTACGGTTGTTTTTACCGCACACGGTGTTAGTGATCAAGTCATACTTAAGGCCCAAGAAAAAGGATTAGCAGTGATTGATACAACTTGTAAAGATGTGAAAGCTTCTCAAACAACGGTTAAAGACTATCTTAACAAAGGCTATTCAGTTATTTTTATAGGTATAAAAAATCATCCTGAATCAGAAACAGTCGCTTCTTATAGTGATCATGTTACGATTGTTGAAGACATTAATGATGTATCACGTTTACCTAGAAATTTAGATAAGGTTGCTTTGACAAACCAAACAACTATGAGTATGTTTGATATTTATCATTTAACTGAAGCCATGAAAAAGATTTATCCTAATATGGTGATTATTGATGAATTATGTGATGCAACAAAAACAAGACAATTAGCGGTTAAACATCAAGATAAAACGATTGAACACTGCTTTGTTGTTGGAGATATGCGTTCTAATAACTCTAATAAACTCGTCGAGGTATCAAAAAGTGTCCAAATCCCTTCTACCTTGATTCAAAGTATTGAAGATATTCCACTTGATTTAATCAAGACGTTAAATTATGTTTCAGTCACCTCTGGTGCATCGACCCCTTCACAAATAACAAAGGAAGTAATTGATTATTTGAGTCGGTTTGACAAAAATAATCCTGAAACTTTTTCAAATGAAAGCCAAGTAAAGAAAACAAATCTATTTAAAAATGGTAAATAATTTTACCATTTTTTTTATTCAATTGTTTTGTCTACTTGTGCGACAAAAGCTTTTAGTTGTTTCTTATTGTGTTTAAGGAGTTCATTACCTTCTCTTAAATATTCTAATCGTTCATGTAGTTTTTCAAGTAGTTGTTCTAAGTTGGCATTACTAGGTTGTTTTTCTTGAAACTTGAGTAGACTTGCTAATTTATCTAAATCAACTTTTTGAAGGGCTTCAAGTTTTTTATTAATTAGTGAAAAATCACTTAAAGATTCTACGACCTTATCAATTTGATCTTTAGCATCACTAAACGCTTCATTGATGCGTTCTAGTTCGTTAACAAGGTGATGAAACTCTTTGATAGTTGATTGGATTTTTTCGTAATCTTGTATCAGTTGCATCATATCACTCTCCATAATTTTTTTTACATAATAGGCTTGATAAGCTCTGTCATCTTTTAATAATTGAAATAGTTCATCATCAAAAAGTATAGCATTTCCGATTCTGTTAAGGGTTGCGTATTTATAATTAAAACTTAGTTCGCGAAAAGCTAAATGATATTCTAATAAAGATTGTTTGTTTATAAATACTTTTTTATTAAATGCTTCTACTTTTTCTACAAGTTTATTAGTTATAAGTAGTATATACCATTCAATTCGGTCGTAATTTATAATGGTATCGTAAATTGAATTATGTTTAATTTTATTTCTTTTTATATTGAGTTGCTTTAAATCAATGATGAAATGTTTTACTTGCGCATCTGATACTTTTATACCATCTAACATTTGATATACAAATGCATGCATTAACTTAAAGTCATTTAAAATTTCATAAAAGGTTAAAGTTGCATTTGCATTCGTAAAATACCGAATCGCATTTTCAAAAAACATTTGTAGTCTTAAATCTTTACGCTGGTGCTTATAATATTTCATGACGGCGTATTGTTCTGATAGTTTTAGTATACCGAGTTCATTAATAACTTTATGGATGACGAGTTCTTTAATCTTTCCTTCAAACTGTGCAAACTCGTAAATCGGGATGGGTTTTAACTTAAAGTAGGTTTCAATAAAATTATTAAACGGCT
This sequence comes from Liberiplasma polymorphum, assembly GCF_043951795.1. Taxonomy (NCBI): domain Bacteria; kingdom Bacillati; phylum Mycoplasmatota; class Mollicutes; order Liberiplasmatales; family Liberiplasmataceae; genus Liberiplasma; species Liberiplasma polymorphum. The sequence goes on from NZ_JBIOAG010000049.1 coordinate 6,371, forward strand.
CAATAACAAGATTATGTGCTTTTATATAATCTTCAACACGCATTTGGTGCCGTGCATTTTTTGCATAATCTTTTAACTGATTTAAATAGTTCTGTGTGATGCCTACCGATTCACTTTTAAAGGTGAACCGCTGAAATTTTTGTAAAAATTCATACATGGAATCAAAGATAATATTACTATACTCTTGATGAGAAAATAGGATGTCTTCATAGATTAATTCAATCTCAAAATCCATAAGTCACCTCCAATGTTTTTTACTATTTTAACATAAGATAAATCGTTTAGTGAATGAAAAAATAAAAAGCGTGTTCAACACGCTTAATGATTTAAATCATCTAAATGTTCGGGAATACTTTTATAATCATCTTTTTTATAAATACTTGCATAAAGTCTATAGATAATAAAGTAAATAATTAATGAACCAGTTGCGGCCAGTAGCATGAAGCCAAAGGTTTTAAACTTAACGTTATTATCAAAAAAGTAAAAGATAAATGCAACAACAGATAAAATTGAAAAAATATAAAACAATATTTGAAATAATCCTTGTAAATTTTTTAATATTTTCTCCATTATCTTACCTCTTTCTATAAGTTGATTAATTTTACCATAAATTTGGGATACTTCAAGTTTTAAAGGCTTATTTAATTAAATAGCTAAAATTAAATATAAACAATAAGATAAAATTAACAACAACCCCACTAAACGTGCCCATTTGGTTTTATATAGGGCGATGATGGCTAAAATACTAGCTAATCCTCCAAATAAGACAAGCATTTTGTTTTCAGGTAAAGGCACATATAAACTTCCTACTCTATAAACGGTATCAGAAAGCACTAAAATTAAAAAATTAAACAAGTTTGACCCAAGTACGTTACCAAACGCTGCATTAAAGTTTTTAAGTCTGGCTAAGTTTATGCTAGCAACTAGTTCTGGTAAACTTGTGACAACCCCTAAAAACAATGCCCCCGCAACGGTGAAACCAATATTATATCTAACGGCTAAGCGTTCTGTGGTAATGGTTAAAAAGATGCTTGTGACTAAAATTAATGCGCTAAGTAGTATGAATCCTATTATGTATGGCTTTAAGTTTAATGATCGTGTGGCTTCGGTTTCTTCTTTTTTAGATGCGGCCATTTTTTTAATGGCTAAAAAATATAACACTAAAATAACAATAGAGAATACACTAATCCCTAAAATGGTCATATCAATGCCACTAAGTAATGTCATAATAATTAATGTGAATATCGCAAAACTAAACCACGCAGTAATTTTATGGTCCTCTTCTATTACAATGGTTTTAAGCGATTTAGCAAAAAATATAATTACTAATGCCATAATAAGTAAGTTGAAAAAATTACTCCCTAAAACATTCCCTAAAACCATGTTTGCATTTCCTAATGAAATGACCGCAGTCATCGATGTAAATAATTCTGGTAAACTTGTTGCAGCGGCTAGTAAAACGCCCCCAATTAAAGCGCTTGATAGGTGACTCTTTTTATCAAGACGATCGATAAGATTAGAAAGTAAAACAGACAATACTGTCATGATAGATGCGAGTGCTATAAAACTTAATATCATAGTCATTCTCCTAACTCTAATAAAATTATAGGTCATAATCAAAAAAAATCAAATGATATTACGAATATTATTTTAACCATAGCATCTTCATTTTTTTCATCTATTAAACTTATAATAACATGGTAAGATTTAAATGAAATTGTTTCTTGTTAAACGTGACTTTTATACTATACCTGTTTTATTGCTAAATAATTAAAGCAATTTTTTCATTTTAAAGCATCTAAATTGATTAATCTATCACTTACGGTTTATTATATTAAAAACAATTAATTAGGAGTGACGCATTGTGAATCAATACAAAGTGTTGTTATACTATCACTTTATCCATATAGAAGAACCAGATACTATTAAAGAAGAACATTTAAATGTTTGTAAAGATTTAGGATTACTAGGTAGAATTTATCTTTCAAGTGAAGGGATTAATGGAACAGTCTCAGGAACCGTCGAGCAAATACAACGTTATAAAACCTATTTAAACACCCATCCTTTGTTTAAAGGCATCGTTTTCAAAGAAGATTTCATTATGTCTCATGTATTTAAGAAAATGCATGTACGCGTAAAAAACGAGCTTGTGAACTTTAGTTTAGATGTAGAAGTTAACCCTTTAGAAATAACAGGAGACTATATTAAACCAACTGAGTTTTACGAGGGGTTAATTAATGAAGATACCATTGTCATTGATGCAAGAAATCATTATGATTATAATTTAGGCCACTTTAGAGGCGCAATAAATCCTAATATTAAGAATTTTAGAGATTTACCTAACTGGGTTAAAGAAAACAAAGCCTTACTTAAAGATAAACGTATTTTGACTTATTGCACAGGTGGGGTTCGTTGTGAAAAATTTACAGGATGGCTTAAAAAGGAAGGCTTTAACAATGTTGGACAGTTACAAGGCGGTATTGTGACTTACGGAAAACACCCTGAAACACTTGGTAAACTATGGGATGGTAAATGTTATGTGTTTGATGAACGTATTGGGATTCCTATAAATCAATTAGAACACGTTGTAGTTGGAAAAGATCACTTTACTGGTGAACCTTGTGAGCGCTATATCAATTGTTCTAATCCTGATTGTAATAAACAAATATTGTGCTCTGAAGAAAACGAACATAAGTATTTAGGGGCATGTTCAGATGAATGTAGAACGCATCCAAGAAATCGTTATATCGAAAAAATGAAATTAAAAATCAATTAAAAAAAGAGAATGCTTAGCATTCTCTTTGCTTATTTAAAGGGGTTGCGTGATGCATCCGACACATAGACCAATAAAATGATGTATGAATAATTTTATCTATTAAAGAGATGATTTCCGGTAGTATTTTTACTTCTACGTTTCTATCTTTAAGCGCTTTAAATATATCATTAATTGTATATTTAGCAATGGGAACTTCTACATTTTCACTCACATAATAACAGGCCGATTCATCTTGTAAAATAAAGTTTTTAGGGTCAAACTCATAGACTGTTAGTTTTGCATTCTTTAGTACACTTACCCACTGATGTTCAATGGCAATACAGTGATGAACATGAGGTGATGAAAAATAAGTTTCCTTGTCGAAAGTAGTTGTTTTAGGCGCTACATGATAAGTAACCCTAGGACAATCTCTTGGGGTAAAAAAGTTAGGTAGAGCACGTTCATTGATTGCCCAAACAAGCCCAACGGATTGATCTATATCTTTTCTATAAGGTTTAATTGGCTTAAATTCAACAATACTATCATTTTCACTTACATGAAACAATCTCATAACGCATCCAAATGAATCCAATAACGCTCAACTTTAGTAGCAGGGGCTTCTAAAACCGTATTTTCGTATTGACCACCGTTTGCTAAAATGGTTTTCTTAGAACCAATATTGTCATCATCGCAAGTTACTAGTACTGCATCTAAGTTAAGTTCGTTTTTACAATAATTTAAGGCTTCTTTTAATAACGCTTTAGCATAGCCTTTCCTACGTTGTGAAGGTCTTACCATATAACCAATATGTCCACCGATTTCTAGTAAAAAAGCGTTAAGATAATGTCGAATATTCACAAATCCTACTAAAGTATCCTCACCGTTAAAGACTAAAAAAGTAGTAGCTGGTACTCTTGACTTATCCGTTGAGGTCCCTTGGTAATCTTGTCTTACTTTTTCTAACCACACATTATAATCAAGAGTCTCTACTTGTGAGGTGCCTTGCATGTTACTATTTAATGTTGTACATTCTTCTATAAATTTTTTCACAATAAACGCATGGTCTTCACTAGGAAATACAAATTTTATATAGGACATTTTTTCCCTCTATTCTTATATATAGCGTAAAATAAGTGTTTTTTTATCTTTCTTTATATTACAGAAAAACGCTTGTTTTTACAATGTTTTTTTGGAAAAAGCCTTTATTTTCCACAAAAAAATAGGACCACTTTCGTGGTCCAACATAAATTAAACGGGGCGTTTAATTTTTAGGGGTTATCATTAGGTTAAAACTAAAACTTTGTGCATTTAGTAGGGTCGTTCTTTCTTGATCATTAACTGGTGGTCTTATCGTAAGTGAAATATCAATAGTAACTACATAATAGTAACTATGATGATCTATGATATTCATACTTAATATTTCTGTGCTAATTAATTCTGCTTCATCCATTTTGTTTGAATCTGCATAGTTTAATATTACATTGTTAATTAAAGCGTCTATTTCAAGATTATTCTTAACATAAACTGTGTACGTATAAATAACTTCATCCACTTCATTGATAGATAAAAAACTATTTTGAGGTCTTAAATGCTGACCTTCTTCAAGATTATTCGACACATCCATAATAATATACCCATTAAGATTAATTATACTTGAATAGGCTGTATTATCTGTCCAGCGAATATAAATGAAAATATTAATAATAAATAAAAAAACTATGGCACTTGCAGCTACTATGTTTTTCATAGTATCAACCCCTTATAGGCTATGTTAGGCAACTGGCTGTCTGACTTGAGACCCTGTAGTTTTCCGTCCTTAGATCGCTCTAAGTTTGGCTTTGTTCAAACACATTCCCATAAGCGAACCTGCTTAGGCAATAGTTTGTATATGTTTATTATAGCACAATTATGGTTTTAAACAAGTAAAATTATATTCCATAAAAAAACTCCTATAAATGTAGGAGTTTAACTCGTTAGTTAATTAGAAATTTGATTAAACGATAACTCATCAATAATAACACGTGATCTTGTGGCGTTATTCCCTCCGCCTTGTACTTCCCCATTATAGGTAATTCTTATGTAATAACCTTCTAGTGGTGCGTTATTTATTTGATTGGTTGTTAAGTTAAATTGATAAAACGGAAAATTAGCACTTACTGCTATACCACTATAAACATCTATGTTTGTAGGTGGTGCTTGTACAGTAATATTTCCGATTGTTTGCCAGTTTGTAGAACCATTCGGGCTTATTTCAACTACTAATGTTCTATTATTAAGTCGGTCATTATTATCTGCACGAATGCCTCTTAAAGCATAAAAGCTAATTGATTCTAAGTTTTGAACTGGTATTTGCGATGTAAGTACGATTTGATTATCTAATCGTAAACTAAATTGGTTATTTGTCGCTTGATTTCTAATGTCATAAGCTGTGAAATAATCTATGTTAGGATCGGTTGTTTCAGGTGGTAAAACTGGAAATAGGGGTACATTTGATGTGTTTACATCACGGTTTATCGTTCTTAAAAACCCAATTGATCTTCTGCCTGATGATTCTGAGGCAATCCCATTAACTTGAAATAAAATCCCATTAATATTCACATCGTTAATCGTATAGTTATTTGCCGAAGAACACCCTGTTCCTGTACAACTAGCCGCACTCATAATCGACGAGAATGTTGGATTGTTATATAAGCCAGCTAGCGTACTGACACCAAATAGATTAAAAAATCCTGCTTTTGTTTCTTCATTTAAATCCTCAATGCTAATAAATCGTGTCCAGTTACCTATTTGGATATTTTGAGGTACTGAATTGGTTGTTTGATCAAAAAAACCATAACCAATGGGAAGCATATTTAAAAAAGCTATAGAAAAAATACATGTCAATAGCGTTATTTTTTTAAACATAGTGTA